>JACMKY010000098.1 GCA_014379925.1 Cytophagales bacterium
ACCACCGGTGAAGCAGACCGGGCGAATCAGGAGGTAGCGCATAAATAATCCAAAAACACCAAATGAAAAATGCCGAACGTCAGGAGGATCAACAATGGGAGAGAAAGCTCCCCCCGTAACTGAGAAATACCACAGTAAGTTTCGGACGCCTTCGTTTTAATTGGCAAAAATGCGGCAAAATCCGGAATCAACCCCATCAAACATCATTTTTCGTCATCTTCTCCCTATATTCGCTTTCCGGAGCGGAGGTAAGTTGCCAAACACCGGACAAGGCGGGACTTTACGCCCCGACCGGAGCGGAAACATTCTTTTTTCAACCCTAAACCCGAATCCAATGCCGAACAGTACTACCGTTTCCGTTTCCGCCGTGCGCACCCGCCGAAAAATTTTGCTCCTGATGCTCTGTTTGCTGCCCGCGTGGTTTCCCCGGGTGATGGCTCAGACGGCCCCGTCAGAAGCACGGGCGCTGACGATGGAGGAATACAAGAAGGTGAAAACGTTCAAGATCAAGGACCTCGAACAGGACACGTACGTGAAGTTCGAAGGATCGTACGTGCTCGACCGCTACGTGACCGGCGACGCCCAAATGCAGCCCCCCTACGTGTTCAAGTACAGCGACGGCCTGGAGCGGCGCATTTACCTCTACAAGCTCCTCGACAACCGAACCAAGAAGCAGTTGGGGGCGGTAGCCCTCTACACCACGCCTTCCGACGGCAAGACCATTAACCTGTGCATTCCCAACGCGGCATCGGACAAAAACGTATGGACGGCCTACATCGATGACCTGAAACTGTACGGCGAGCGGGAAAAAGGCTTTCTTTCCACGACCGCCTACGTGCTCTCCCGCGAAATGAGCGCGCTGCTGGCCAACGGCGGCCAACCCGGGCCTTCCACGGGTGCCAAAACCGATTACGACGTGTGTTTTCCGGCGGGCACGCTCATCACCCGGGACGACGGCAGTCAGACGGCCATCGAACAGCTCAGAGCGGGCGACCGGGTATCCGCCCATCACCCGACCCGCCGGACTACCTACAACGAAGTGGAGGAAGTGCAGCAACACGACGGGAAAGGCTACCCGCTCTCCCGCCTGCTGTTGATTCCCGCCGGGGAACTGACCGCTTCGACCGCCCCGGCGATCCTGACGGTGCTAACGCTGGAAGCCACGCCCAACCACCCGGTGCTCACTACTCAGGGCCGTCGGGAGGTGGGCCAACTGCGGCCGGGCGACGTGCTGTATTACCACGACGGGACCAGCGGTGGGTTCCGGGAAATGAAGGTGCGGGAAAACCAGTCCGGTTGGCGCACGGTGCAACGGGTGTACAGTTTGAAGACGACCAGCAAGCACTACCTCGCCGGTGGCACCGTAGTACTGGACAAATAGCGCCGGTTTACGCGCCGGAATTTTCAACTTCCTTTTTGGTCAGCCGGGGTTGTGCGACGGCGATTTCCGTTTTACCCACTCGTTTAAAGCATCGAAATGAAAGCCCGATTCCTCCTGATCCTGGCCGGCTGCGTGGGACTTGCCCCGTTTGCCTCCGCCCAAACGCTGGACCTGCGCGAAGGCCGGACTAAGATTGAAGACGACCAGGAAGTGAATGCGTGGATCGCCATCCTCGACCAGGACGAGGCGTTTGCGCGCGATAGCTTCGAGGGATTCGTCAAGCAGACCTACAGCCTGCGGGCCGAACGACGGGCCAGAAACGTGCTGGTTGCCCAAAAAGCCAAGATAGAGGAGATTTCGCCGCTGCGGGGTGACTTGCGGGCCGTATTCACTTCCCAGGGGGCCGGCACGGCGGTGGCGCTGGCGTTCAGCCCCGGCTACGACATCCACCTCAACAAGACCGATTATCCCGGTGAGCTGGCCCGGCTGGGGATGATGGCGAAGAATTACGTGAAATACCACTACAACGCGTACTACAAGCGGCTGCAGACCGACACGGACCGGAAGATCAAGACCCGGCAGGACGACATCAACCGAAACCTGAGCCGGGTCAACCGGTTGAAGGACGACATCGCGCAGAACGAAGCCAAGATCAGCGCGGGCGACAAGCAAGCCAGCCGGCTGACCGACCGCAACCAGAAGGCCAAGGAAAGCATCGCCGCGATGGAAACCGAAATGACCAACTGGGAGGCGGAAGTGGTCAAATTGCAGGAGTCAGCCTCGCAGGTCCAGGCCTCCGTCAACAAAGTGTCGAACTTCTGACCGGTGGCTGTTCAGGGCGTCCGAAAATTTCCACTTCTTCCGATTTGGCCTCGAGCAGCACCGTGACGGTGTTGGCGAAATGGTCGCGGAGGCGGGCGGCGGGCAGCGAAACCAGCAACCGCTTGGCCAACCAAAGGAGTTTGGACCGGAAGGTCTTGCCGGTCGTTTTGCGGGATTGGCCGCCCGACTGAAACGCCAGGTGTTCGTAGGTGGCCCTGGAATAAAGCCCGATCCTTTCCCGGAGGATCCGGAAACCTTCCGAGCGGAGCAGGAAACGCAGGGAAGAAGGGGTGTAGACGTTGATGTGTCCGTAGGAGAGGAAGTGCGCTACTTTCCGGTCCACCCCGAAGCGGTAGTCCTTCGGCACCTCAATCACCTGGTAGCGGGCCACCCGCCGGAGTTCGCGAAGCAGCTTCCGTTCGAATTCCACGTGTTCGAGCACGTGGGAGAGGACGACCAGGTCGAACGATTGGTCGGCGTAGGGGATGGTGTAGCCATCGAAGCGCTGGGCTTCCCGGAGTTGCGGAATGCGGCGGTCCCGGATGCGTTGCAAGGCACTGTCCGAGATTTCCAGGGCGTAGAGTTCGTCGGCCAGGTGTTGGCCCAGGAGCTGCAGCAGGCTCCCGTCGCCCGCCCCCACCTCCAACACCTTGCCGAAGCGTTTGCCCCCGGTTACTTCCCCGATGTTCTTTGCCTTTTGCCGCGCCCCGGTTTCCCGCCATGCCGACCCACCCCCGCGGTACTGCCGTTCGTAAGCGTCTTGTAAATGAGCCGTGAGAGCCATGGAAGCGGTGGATAAATTAATACCAATGAATGGGTGGTGTAGTCGGGACCACCGGCCCTGGTTCACCTACCTGACCAACGAACGGACTTTCCGGTAGAGCGCCGTAACCAACGCATCTACTTCCTCCGAAACGTGCCACATCAGCGTAAGGCTGCCAAACAAAACGGTAATTACGGAAGATCGCAACAGAATGTGGCCGAGCGGAGCCAAGGTTCCTGACGAAGCCGGGGGAATGAGCATCGCGGTGAAATATACCAGCAGTGCCATCAGCAGCACGTAGCACGTTTTGATGGTGAAGGGGTGCATACGGAATTTGACTGCTACGAATATACACTTGATGACCGTAAATACGAAGATGGATAGGGCAACGGCCAAGCCCGCCCCGTTGACATTGTACAGAGGAATGAAGATATAATTGGTGACGACCGTGAGCAGGGCCAGCGTTATAATGGCGATCGTCGAAAACTTATAAAATTTTGAATACAGAATGATCTCCGCGTTTACCCCCGTTGCCATATCAATCAGTTTGGCAATGCCGAGGAAGGCCACCACGTACTTGCCTTGTCGGTAAATTTCTTCCTTGGGAACCAAGTGAAAGATGTCATCGATGTTGCACCAAATACCCAGGAAGATGAACGTCCCGGCCAGCAGTTGGTTGATTGCCGTTTTCCGGTATAATTCCCGGATCTTTCCCAAGTCGTTGGTTTGCCAGGACTGCGAAATCAACGGGATGCTAATCTGGGTGATGGAGCGTTTGGGTATCTCGATCACGCTCGTCATCAGCGTGGCCATCCCGTAGATGACGGTATAGTCCAGGCCCGACAGAGCGGGCAGCATCAGGATGTCGATCTTATTGGCCAGCAGCACCCCCATGCTGCCCATAATAATAAAAAGCCCGTAGCCGACGCCTTGCTTGAGCAACGGATGATTCCACGCCGAAAAACCAACCCGAAGGTAGAGCCTTCCCAAGTGGTTTATGTATAACAGCAGCCAAACCACCGCCAAACCATAGGAAATAACCAGCAAGGCAACGAACGTGGGGAGATTGATCAGACGCAGGGCGTACAGCGTGATAACCAACGAGTTGAATAGTTTTAGAAACAACTCCCTCACCAGCGTTGGCACTACGATGCGGAAATGCACGCGGCTATACGCCTCCAGCACGTTCTGGTACGCCATAAAGCCCGTCAGCGGAAGTAGGTAGTAAAAATAATCGATGAGCTGGGGGGCCTTCTCCGTGTAAAAACTCAGGAAAAAATCCTTGAGCAGGAAGGCTACCGCGCAGAAGAGTACGAATCCGATCAACGGGTAGAGCAGCAAAAAAACCAAAAATCCTCCGTGAGATTGTGCCTCGTCTTTGAACTGGGGAAAGAACCGATCCGTAATCTGCACGGTGCCGAGCTGGGCGAAGGCCGTGAAAAAAAGCGCGATTTCTACCAGCACCTTCGTCAACCCAACCTCTGAGGGGGGCATGAACCGGGCGGCCAGCCACACCACATTCACCGTTCCGATGATTACCCCCGCGTAGGAAATAATTGAACTCTTGATGCTCTGCCGAATGACAATGCCCACGGCCTTTGTTAGTTAAGCCTCTCGTACAGTTGCTCGGGTGCGTACTGGGATGCCATGGCGTGGGCGTTTGCTTTTAATTGACTGAGCAAAAAGGCGTTGTACCGGAGATCCAGCAGCATGGCGGGTAATGCATCGTAATCCTTGAAAGTAAGGCAGCAGGGTTCCCACTGCGTTTCCAGTGGGTAACCAACGGGCAGGATACCGGGTTTGGCGGCGCGAATCATGTTGTAAGCCGTTCCAGTTTCCTTGGTGTAGCCGTATTTCTGATACGGATTGAGTTGTACGCGTAGATTACCCAGGATGACGTCCGCCTTGCTCAACAAAAAATCGTACTGGTCAGCCGGGATGAAGTTCGGGTAGTAAAGGATTTCCAAACCCTGTTTAATCAAAGCTTCAATTTGTGGGATGACATGGACTTCGTTTTCGGGAATGTACCCGAGCAAGTCCAGGGTGAGTACCTCCCTGAGTGCGGGAACGTGTTTCTCCAGCGCG
>JACMKY010000005.1 GCA_014379925.1 Cytophagales bacterium
ACTTCTCAACCCATCAACTCTTAAACTGCCTTACTCATCAACTCATCAACTCATCAACTCCCTTACTCATCAACTCTTTCCCACTACCATGCCAACGACGCAAAATTCAAAACGGGTGCCTGAACTGGAATGGGTCGAACGGATCTCCCGTTTGCTGGACTCCCAATTCCAGGTACCCGGTACCAGCTTCCGCTTTGGCATTGATCCCATCATTGGGCTAATTCCCGGCCTGGGTGACATCGCTTCCTTTGGCGTGTCGGGCGTGCTGATCATGACCATGGCGCGAAACGGAGTCAGCCGGAAACTTCTGCTGCTCATGTTAGGCAACCTGGTGGTGGACACCGTACTGGGCAGCATCCCGATCCTGGGCAGCATCTTCGATTTTACGTTCAAGGCCAACCAACGCAACATTCGGCTTCTGCAGCAACATTACCGGGAGGGCAAGCACCAGGGCAGTGGCACGGGCGTTCTGGTGGCGGTCGGGATTGCTTTGCTAGCCCTGTTCGCCTTGGTGGTGTACGGCGCGTGGCGGCTGGTGGAATACCTGATCGGATTGTTTTAAAGAGCCCGCTATCAGGAGTTGAATGAGTGACCGGCTGAACGTTCGCCAGAACGGCGAGCCCGGATTTTTACCCGGTTACGGAAAGCGGGTGGAGGGTTGGAACCAGCGGAAAACATCCGGCCGGCAAGTGAACCACTAACCGGACTTGGCTGTTGGTACGCTCATCCGCCCGTTTCCCAAGAGGAAGGGTGTTTTTTCAGTCCGTTCCCGGCAGTGGCATCATCCGCAATGAAATGTTCACAATTTCTTAACTTCAACTTCTTCCCCGTGAGACCGAAATTTCCCGCACTTTTGTCCCCTTGACGACCCGGGATATCAGAAAGCGAGGGTGAAGCCCGGTTTTTGGTTGGACATATCCTGAAAAATTTCTAATTCGCAATCAATCATTCCCCCCATCCGATATGACCGAAAACCTCACCTCCCTCGATGAACTGGCGATTAACACCATTCGGTTTTTATCCGCGGATGGCGTTCAGAAAGCCAACTCCGGTCACCCCGGTACGCCCATGGCGCTCGCCCCGATGGCGCACGTGCTCTGGAGTCACGTGATGAACTACAATCCGCAGGATCCGAAGTGGCCCAACCGCGACCGGTTCATTCTCTCCGCCGGACACGCCTCCATGCTGCAGTACAGCATCCTGCACCTGACCGGCTATGACCTTTCGCTCGAAGACCTCAAGCAGTTCCGCCAGTTGCACAGCAAAACCCCCGGTCACCCGGAGGTGGACATCACGCCGGGTATCGAGATCACCACCGGACCGCTGGGGCAGGGGTTCGCCAACGGGGTGGGATTCGCCATTGGTCAGAAGTTCCTCGCTGCTCGTTACAACAAGCCGGGCCTGGCCTTGTTCGACTACCGTATTTTCGCCATCTGCAGCGATGGCGACCTGATGGAGGGTATCTCCTCGGAAGCGGGTTCGGTGGCCGGACACCTTCACCTGGGCAACCTGATCTATCTCTACGACGACAACCACATCTCCATTGAAGGGGATACGGGCATTGCCTTCACCGAAGACACGGCCAAGCGGTTCGAAGCCTTCGGCTGGCACGTGCAGGTGTTGCCCGACGGCAACGACATCGCAGCCATCCAAGCCGCCGTGGAAGCCGCCATTCAAGAAACCGAACGGCCCTCGATCATCAAGGTCCGGACCCACATCGCCTACGGTAGCCCCAACAAAGTGGATACGGCCGGGGCTCACGGTTCGCCGCTCGGGGAAGAAGAGGTCCGGCTGACCAAACAAAACCTGGGCTGGGATCCCGACAAGCAATTCTACGTACCGGAGGAGGTATACCAGCACTACGGCCAAGCGGTTGAAAAGGGCCGGCAAAAGCAGGAGGAATGGGAGAACCTCTACCGCGAATACCAGCAACAATACCCCGACCTGGCCAAGGAATACGACGACATGCGCCACGACCGCTTTCCCGAAGGCTGGCAGAATGCCGTGCCCACCTTCGACCCGGCCAAGGATGCCTCGATGGCCACGCGCTCGGCTTCGGGCAAAACCATCAACGCCATCGCCCCCTTGTTCCCCACGATGGTGGGCGGCTCGGCCGACCTGGAACCTTCGACGGACACCTTCATCAAGGGCTCCGACAGTTTCCAGTCGGGCAGTTACCACGGGCGTAATTTCCACTTCGGCGTGCGCGAGCATTCCATGGGCGCCATTCTGAACGGACTCGCCCACACCGGCGGCCTGATCGCCTACGGGGCTACTTTCCTGATTTTCTCGGAATACATGCGGCCCCCCATTCGACTGGCCTCCATCATGCGTTTCCGGCCGATCTTCATCTATACCCACGACAGCATCGGGCTGGGCGAAGACGGTACCACGCACCAACCCATCGAGCAGCTCGTCTCCCTGCGGTCGATTCCGGGCATCATCGTGATCCGACCCGCCGACGCCAACGAAACGGCGCAGGCTTGGCGGGTAGCCATCGAACACACCAAGGACCCGGTGGTACTCATCCTGACCCGACAAAAACTGCCGGTTATCGATCAAAATAAATACGCTTCGGCCAAGAACCTGGAGAAAGGTGCGTACGTGCTCTCCGATGCGGAGGGCGAACCCGACCTGATTCTGATCGCTACCGGCTCGGAAGTGTCGCTGGCCGTGAAGGCGCAGGAAGCACTGAAGAAAGAGGGGGTCCAAGCCCGCGTGGTGAGCATGCCCTCCTGGGAATTGTTTGACAAACAGGACCGCGCCTACCGCGAAGGGGTGCTGCCGCCCTCCGTGCGCAAACGGCTTTCCATCGAGATGGGCTCTCCGCTGGGCTGGCACAAGTACGTCACCGACGAAGGGGGCGTCATTGGCATCAACAAGTTCGGCGAGTCGGCGCCCGCGGAGGCGTTGATGAAACTGTACGGTTTTACGGTGGAGAACGTGGTGGAAAAAGCCAAGGCCGTGCTCCGGGGAGAGGAAATAACCGAGGAAAAAAAGGAGGTGGCCTCATGAAAGTAGGAATCGCGGCCGACCACGGCGGCTTTGAGGTGAAGGAGAAAGTAGCGGCCCAGCTGAAAGAGGCCGGCCACACCGTCACCGACTTCGGGGCTTTTGCGTTGGACAACGACGACGACTTTCCCGATTTCACCATTCCCCTGGCGCGGGCCGTGGCCGAAGGGAAAGTGGAGCGGGGCGTTGCCATCTGCGGCAGCGGGGTGGGGGCCTCCATGGCGGCCAACAAAGTGGCGGGCGTGCGGGCCGCCCTGATCACGGAAACCTACTCGGCCCACCAGGGCGTAGAACACGACGACATGAACGTAATCTGCCTGGGCGGCCGGGTGATCGGACCGGTGCTGATCTGGGAAATCATCCAGTCCTTTCTGAATGCCCGGTACGCCGGGGAAGAACGCCAACGCCGCCGCATGGCCAAAGTGGCGGCGCTGGAGAAGGACCGCTGATTGACCGCTGATTAAATGATTAAATGATTACGCTGATGGTCCTTCCAGCGCCGCCACTTTGGCCATGCGGCGGCGTTGGCGTTCTTCCCCGGCGTACCGGGCATTCAGAAAGGACTGGATGATTTCCCAGATCAGCACCGGTCCGATCACCCGGCCGCCTAGGCAGATTACG
>JACMKY010000099.1 GCA_014379925.1 Cytophagales bacterium
ATGTTAACAAACGGTAAACAGTTATGATCATTTAAGTAAACATTTAACCGAAGTTTAACCAAGGGTTTAGCGTCCCTGATCACCCCAAACCTACCTTTGCGGCGAAGGTTGTCCCACCCGTGACTACTATTTTTTTTAATTAACACCCGTAAACTCCATGAAACAGACCTTACCAATCAGACCGAAAGGCCGCCCGATGGACCGCCATCGCCGCGGATTGTCCAAGTGGGTTGCCGCAATTACGCTGACCCTGTGCTTCGGGATTCCAGGTTTTGCCCAGAACCGCGTGAGTGGTACGGTCACGTCAGGGGGCGACAATTCCGCCCTGCCGGGGGTATCGGTGCTGGTGAAGGGAACCACCACCGGAACCACCACCGACGCAACCGGCAAGTACGCCATCGCCGTACCCGACGCCGGAACGCTGGTGTTTACTTTCATCGGTTTTGCGGCGCAGGAAGTAGCCGTCGGTAACCGCACCACGGTGGACGTGGCACTGTTCGAAGACAAGGTGCAGCTGAATGAAATCGTGGTCACGGCCCTGGGCATCCAGAAGGACAAGGCCAAGGTGGGCTACGCTACCCAGGAAGTGAAGGGTGCCGACCTGGTGAAAGCCCGGGAGCCCAACGTGTTGAACACGCTGGTCGGCAAGGTGGCCGGCTTGACCGTGGCTCCTTCGGCCGAGTTGCTGGGTCCGCCCAACTTGCTGCTCCGCGGCAATTCGCCCCTCTTCGTGGTGGACGGGGTGCCCATCAACTCCGACACCTGGAACATCAGCGCCGACGACATCGATACCTACACGGTGCTGAAAGGCCCTTCGGCCTCGGCCTTGTACGGCTACCGGGGGCAGTTCGGCGTCATCATGATCACCACCAAGCGCGGTTCGAAGGACAAGCGCGGCTTTGCCGTGGAAGTCAACTCCAGCACCCAACTCGACAACGGTTTCATCGCCATCCCCAAACTGCAAGACCTGTACGGCCCCGGCGACCACGGACAATACGCCTTCGGCGACGGTAAGGGAGCGGGCACCAACGACGCCGACTACGACGTGTGGGGACCCAAGTTCGAAGGGCAGTTGCTTCCGCAGTACGACAGCCCCGTGGTGGATGGGGTACGGCAGGGAACGCCGTGGGTGGCGCGGGGCAAGGACAACCTGAGCCGCTTCATTCAAACGGGCATTCTCTCGACCAACAACATTGCCGTCTCGTCGAGCACCGACAAGTACGACTTGCGCGTTTCGGTGTCCAACTCGTCGCAGCGGGGTATCGTGCCCAACACGAAGCTCAACATTACCAACTTCAACCTGTCGGCGGGCTTCAACTTCTCGCCCAAACTGCGCTTCGAGTCGAACATCAACTTCAACCGCCAGTACACGCCCAACTATCCCGATGTGCAGTACGGCCCCAACAGCATGATCTACAACATCGCCATCTGGGCCGGCGCCGACTGGAACGTGGACGACATGCGCAACTACTGGCAACCGGGTCGGGAAGGCATCCAGCAGATCTACGCCGAATACACCCGCTACAATAACCCGTATTTCATCACCTACGAGTGGTTGCGGAGCCACTACAAAACGGATGTCTACGGGTACATGTCGCTCAAGTACAAGTTCACCGACCACCTCGACCTGATGGTCCGTACCCAGGCCACGACCTACGATTTGTTCCGCAGCGAGAAATTTCCCCAGTCCGCCACCGTCTACGGCCGGGAGGAAGGCCGGGGCGACTACCGCGAGGACAAGCGCACCCTGTTCGAAACCAACACGGACGCCTTGCTGACCTTCAACAAAGACGTTTCGCCGGACTTCAACGTACGGGCTTCGGTGGGAGGAGCTTACCGGGATTTCAGCTACAGTTCCAGCTACGTTTCCACCAATTACCTCAACGTGCCGGCCTCTTCGCTGAACCCGTCGGGGTTCAACTTCGGCAACTCGCGCGACCCGGTCCGGGCCACCAACTTTACCGCGCCCATGAAGGTGATCGGCGGGTACGCTTTGTTCGACGTGTCGTTCCGCAACTTCCTGACCCTGTCGGCCACGGGCCGGCTGGACGCGATCTCTACCTTGCCCAAGGAGAACAATCCGTATTTTTACCCTTCGGTCTCGTTGAGTGCGGTGCTGTCGGACGTGATCAAGCTGCCCGAGCCGATTTCGTTCCTGAAACTGCGCGGTTCGTTCGCCAACGTGAAGGGCGGACTCACCCAGAAGAACATCGGGGCGACGCCCGCCGGCTCTTACCCGCTGGACTACGGTTCCCAGTACGAATCTTCCTACGAAGGACCTTCCTACGGCAACAGCCTCGTCTACAACACCCCGCTGTTGTACAACAACCAGGTGGGTGGTTATTTCACCAACACCATCGCCAATCCCGGCCTGAAACCCTTCAGCCGCACCAACTACGAGGGCGGGGTTGACGTGCGCTTTCTGCAGAACCGGTTGGGACTGGACCTTAACTACTTCGTCTACGACGACGGCCCGCAAATCTTTTCGGCACCCATTTCCGAAACTTCGGGGTACAACCGGCAGTTGATCAACGGAGTCAAAACGCGCAAGAACGGTTGGGAAGTCACCGTATCGGGCAATCCCGTGCGCACGGACGGTGGGTTCAACTGGGATGTACTGGTGAATTGGTCTACTTACAAAGAAGTGTTCACGGAACTGCCGGCGAGCGTCAACGGGCTGCTGAACGGTTTCTACCGCGTGGGCGACCGCATCGACGGGTACTACGCCCAGTCGTTTGCCCGGACCCCGGACGGGCAGATCATCAACGACGGGAGTGGCCGCCCGCTCCGCTACCCGCGCAGCCAGTTGGTGGGAAACTATAATCCCGACTGGGTATGGGGCGTAAACAACCGCTTCAGCTACAAGGGATTCGCTTTCAGCTTTCAGTTCGACGGCCGCGTGGGCGGGGTGATGGTGAATTACATCAAGCGGCAAACGTTCCGCGGGGGACGCCACATTGCCACGACCGAAGGCGACATGGGCGTGGCCCGCGAAAACGACACCCGGGGCATCAAGTCGTACGTGGGGCCGGGGGTGACGGTGGCCAACGGAGCCGCCATCCAGTACGATTCCCAAACCGGCCTGATCACCAACTACGCCGAATTGCAGTTCAATCCCAATGCCACACCTACCTTTCTCCAGGATTACATTAGCCGCTACTACTCCACGGACGAGGGCAACCTGATCAGCAAGAGTTACACCAAACTGCGGGAGGTGACGCTGGGCTATAACGTTCCGGCGAAGTTTCTGGGCAAGTCGTTCATCCGGGGGGCTAGTCTCACGCTCGTCGGCCGGAACCTGCTCTACTTTGCCAAGGAGAAGGACGTCGACATCGACCAGTACGCCGACAGCAACTACTCTTCGCTGCAAACACCCACGACCCGTCGTTACGGCGTCAACGTGAACTTTACTTTCTAAACCACTTTCGGCAGTGCTGGCTCATCCGGGCCTCGGCGAAAAGGACAAGCCGGCACTGCCGAAACCTAAACGGATATCCCTATGAAATTCCACCCTTTCAGATTTTTTCTGGGCGCGTTGGTCCTCCTGGCCGCCCTGTTCACCGGCGGTTGCGAGGACTTCGAAGAATTGGAGCAGAATCCCAACCGGCCCACCAGCGTGCCGGCGTCGTTGGTGTTCAACGGCATCCTGAATAGTATGTACGAGAACCCGTGGGGCGATACCCAAAAATACAACCAGTTCTGGGCCAGCAACTACAACTACTACGGAAACCAGGAATACACCTGGACCACCACGGGGTTAAACTACTTTACGCTCAAGAACGTAGTCAAGATGGAAGAAGAAGCCAAGCGCTACGGGGCCAAAGACCTGAATCCCTACGCCGCGCTGGGTAAATTCTTCCGGGCTTACTTCTTTGCCAGCATGACGCAGCGCGTGGGCGACATCCCCCTGACGGATGCCCTGAAGGGTGTGGAGAACGTGGCGCCCAAGTATGACACCCAAAAAGACGTGTACGTGCAGATACTGAAGTGGCTGGAGGAATCCAATGCGGAGCTGGCCGTCCTCATTGCCGCCCGTGACAACAGTCTGTCGGGAGACATCTACCTGAACAATGACCTGAGCAAGTGGCAGAAAGTGGTGAATGCGTTCAAGATGCGCGTGTTGGTCAGCCTCAGCAAGAAGGAAGGAGACGCGGAACTGAACATCCGGCAAAAGTTTGCCGCCACGGTAGCCGATCCGGCCACCTACCCGCTGATGACCGGTTTGGAAGACAACCTGGCGTATCGCTTCAACGCCAGCGTCAACAAATACCCGCTCAACCCGGACGAATTCGGCAAGACGGCCCTGCGCAACAACATGACGGCCGCTCTGCTGACCCCATTGCGCGAGTTGAGGGATCCCCGCGCGTTCGCGTTCGCCGAACCCGCCCCCGCCCGGCTAGCCGCCGGCCTGAGCCCGACGGACTACGGCGCGTTCGTGGGGGCCCGGTCCGACGAGGGCCTCGACGATATGTCCACCAAGGTGCAAGCCGGGCAGTACTCGCTCATCAACCGGAACCGTTACTACGGCAGCTACACGGGCGAACCTACCATTCAGATCGGTTACCCCGAACTTTGCTTCAACCTCGCCGAGGGATTCAACCGCGGCTGGGCAATGGGCAGTGCCGAAGAGTATTACCGGAAAGGAACCCAGGCTTCCCAGAATTTCTACGGCATCAAGGACGGACCCAACGACGTCTTCTTCCTCAAGAAAGACGGCAAGATCGGCGAATACGACAAGTACACGGTCAACTTCAGCTTCGACGCCTATTACGCCCAACCGACGGTGAAGTACGCCGGCAATAACGCCAGTGGCCTGCGGCAAGTCCTCACGCAGAAGTACATCGCCTTTTTCCAGAACTCCGGCTGGGAAGCCTTTTACAACCAACGCCGCACGGGCATTCCTACCTTTGACGTGGGAGGACCCGGTACGGGCGGGGGCCGCAACGCCTTGCCTTTGCGTTGGCAATATCCCGAAAACGAACGCAGCACCAACCCCGCCAACTACAACGAGGCCGTGCAGCGGCAGTTCGGTGGCAAGGACGACGTGGATGCGCGGATGTGGTTGCTGCAGTAGGCAGTGGTAAGTGGTGCGCTACCCAATAAGTCCCGCAAGGGACCGTACTACGCAAGCAAAGAAATGACAGCAAGGAAGTTTCCGTTGTAAATCCGGGGGAAACGGAAAAGGGCGGTCGGGCTTCTGCCGGCCGCTCCCTTGATTCTGAAACCGAAATATTCCGGCTCTCCACTTCCACCACGCCCGTGCATTTTAACCGAACCTTTACTTTTTTTCCGAGTTTCGCACTTGACCGGCCCCGCTTCCCGCGACGGTTTTCCTTGCCACTTTTCTGCCTTCCCGGTGCCCTCCTGCTGGGCCTGACGGTTAACCCGGTTCTGCTCGCCCAAAAGCCGGCAACCGCCGTGGTCAAGGGCAAAAAAGTAATTACCCTGCAAGTGCCGGGGCGGAACGAATACTGCCGGATCGATCCCGGCGGCCATTCGGTGCTGCCCAGCGGGCGCTACGTGACGCCGGCCGGACAAACCGTGCGCATCACCCGCGCCCCCTACGGGCTGGCCCTCGCCCCCGATGGCGCAACGGCCCTGGTGCTGCACAACGGGGTCATTACCCTGCTCGATGCCCGGAATCCGGAGAAGGCCACCCGCATTCCCAGCTACGACGGCCAGGTCGCCTCCGCCCTCGAGGGGGCTTCCTTCCTGGGCGTAGCCTTCGCCAAAGATTCGAAAACCGCCTACCTGAGCGGGGGTGACAAAGGCAACGTGGTGATTTTTGACCTCCAAAAGCGGGTCCGGACCGGGGAGATCAAACTCGACGGCACCTTTGACGGCACCCCCTATGAAGACAGCTTCACCTCCGACCTCCTCATCAATCCCGACCGCAACGAGCTGCTGGTGCTCGACCGGGGCAACTTCCGGCTGGTGCGCATCGACCTGGCCACCCAACGGATCACGGCCTCCGTCGGGGTGGGCCGCATTCCCTTCGGCATCGCCCTTAGCCCCGACCGGAAAACGGCCTTGGTGGCCAACGTGGGTTTGTACGCGTACCCCGCCGTGCCGGGGGTGACGCCCACCAACGGCGACACGATGATGCTCG
>JACMKY010000100.1 GCA_014379925.1 Cytophagales bacterium
ATGGGCAACGCAGTTTACGAAAATCCACCAACCCCCTCAACCTGCAACCTGCAACCTGCAACCTGCAACCTGCAACCTGCAACCCCACCAACCCTTTCACCCCTTCCCGTACGCGCCCAGGTAGCGGTTGACCAGGCCGTTCTTGATCCGGGAGAAGTCCAGCTTGGCCATCAGCTTCTGTATTTCCACCTTCAGGATGGGGTGCGGCAGGAAAAAGATCAGCAACGTCTGCGCCAGCCCCCCGGCCAGCACCTCGGCCGCGAAGACCAGCGCCACCGGGCTGTTCACCGAACGCAGTCCCGTGCCCACGGCGAAGATAACCCCCGCCACCACCAAACCGTTGAGCAGACCCGGCAGGTACCCCTTCAGCAAAGAACCGAACCCGATGGACAGGATGCGGTGCATCAGGTACCCGTACATCAGGGTCTGGATAATTTCTCCGATGGCCACCGCCGTGGCAAACCCCGTCAGCCCGTAGCCCTTCAGCAGGAAGAACAACCCACCCAGTATCAGCACGTACCCCAGTTTGAGCAGCAACTTGCTTTTCAGGTGGGCCGTGGCGCTGCAAACCGCGGCCGGGATGGTCGAAAGCACGTTGAAGGGCACGGCCACGCACAGGATGCCCAGCACGGGAATGGATTCCGTCCACTGGTCGCCCAGCAGCACCAGCACCATCTCGCGCGAGGCGGCCATGATGCCCAGGCTGATGGGCAACACCATGGCGGCAATCAGCACGATGCTCGACAGGTAGGCCTTGCCCAGCTTGTCGAGTTGCGCCTGCAACTGGCTGTACGACGAGAACATCACCTTCGAGAGGCTGTGCGTCAGTTGGTAGGTCGGCAGGTAGACCAGGTAGAAGGCCCGGTTGTAGATGCCCAGCGGGTACTGTCCCAACAGCCGGCCGATGAGCAGGATGTCGAAACTGTTGCAGAAATACTCCGTGAAACTGATCAGGGAACTCTGGCTGCCGTACCGGACCAGGGGCCGGTAGTACTGCCAGTCGAAGAGGAGCCGGAGGTCGTGCCGCGCCACGAAGTTGAAGAGCAGGGCGTTGATCAGGCTCTGGCTCAGCGCGGCGTACACGATGCTCCAAACGCCCAGGCCGTTGAAGGCGCAGGTGAGGCCCACCCCCGCGTAGCCCACCACGTAAGAAGCCGTCTCCACGGCCGCCACCCGCTTAAAATCCAGCCGCCGCCGCAGCAGGCCGGCCGCCGTGGCCGCCAGTCCGTTGAAGAGCAGCGTGAAAGCCGAAGCCCGCAGGATCGGCACCACCTGCGGGTTGCCGAAGACCGCGTCGGCCGCCAACGGGGCTACCAGCCAGAAGAAGGCCGTAAACAGCAGCCCCAGCCCGAAGGAAGCGGTGAAGGACGCCCGGATGTCTTCGTTGGCCAGTTCTTTCTTCTGGATGAGGGCGTGCATGAGTCCCATCTGGGCGAAGTAGGCCCCGAAGCGGATGATCTGGTCCGACATGCTCACCAGGCCGTAGGCACCCGGCTCCAGCAACCGCGCCATCGTGGCCGAATAGCCGAGTTGAATCACGGCGTTGGCGATGGTCGAGGCCGTGCTCCACTTCACGCCCTGAACCGTTTTTGACGTCAGACTCTGGCCCATCGGTGTCCGAAATTATTTGTAGTAGCCGGCTGACTTGGTCTTGTACCCGTATTCGTACGACGAATTGAAATCCATGCCGTTGATCACCATGTACAAGTGGTTGATCTTGTTTTCGTTGTACAACTCGTTGATCGGCTCGAGCATGTCCCGGGTGGTGTACTTGTGCCTCACCACGTAGATGTTGGCATCGATGTGACGCAACAGGATGAAGTAATCCGACACGAACCCGATGGGCGGAATGTCGAGGATGATGTAATCGTACACTTCCCGCAGGGTGTGCAGCAGCGATTCCATTTCCGGCATCCCGAGCAGTTCGATCGGATTGGGCGGGACGGGACCGGAGGTGATCACGTCCAGGTTCTTCACCTTGGTCTTGTGAATGACTTCGTCGAGCGGGTTGCTCTTGATGAGGTAGGACGACAGGCCGACCTTGTTGGCCGTCCCGAAATACCGGCTGACGGTGGGCTTGCGCAGGTCCGTTTCGATGAGCAAGGTCTTCTTGCCGGACAAGGCCAGTTCGCAACTCAGGTTCACCGAACAGAAGGTCTTGCCTTCCCCGGAGACCGATGAGGTGACGCCGATTACCTTCTTGCTGGTGCCGATGGCCAGGTACTGAAGATTCACCCGCACCGACCGGAACGACTCGGCGATGAGCGACTTGGGCTTTTCGATGATGGCCAGCTTGGATCCCTTGCCCGCGTTGGAGATCATGCCCAGAAACGGGATGCGGGTTACTTCGTTCAGGTCTTCCTTGCCCTTGATGGTGGTGTCCAGCTTGTCTTTCACCAGAATGACGGAAGCCGGAATGAAGAGGCCGATCAGCAGGGCAATGAGGAAAATGGGTTTGGCCTTGGGGAAGATCGGTTCTTCGCTGGCCAATTGGGCATCGTCAATCACCCTCTTGTCGGCTACGTTGGTGGCCAGGGCGATGGCGGCTTCGGTGCGTTTTTCCTGCAAAAAATCGCTGGTTTTGTCGTTGAGGCTGGTCTTGCCCTGCAGGTTCAACAGTTCCATCTCCTCGCCGGGCATCCGGTACACGTTGCCCTCCGCCTGCGCAATGCGCCGGTCGAGGTCGGAGAGGTTGAGGTTGGCGCTGCTGACCAGGCTGGTGAGCTGATCCACCAACGATTGCTTGGTGCTGGTGATCTTGCTCTCCACGCCCTGCAGCAGCGGGTTATCCTTCTTGGTGGAGTACACGTTGAAACCCGCCCGCTGCCGGTAGAGGTCGGACAGTTGAAGCATCAGGCTGTTGACCCCCGCGTTGTCCACGCCCACCGAGGCCGGCAGGGCGGCCGTAAAGCTTTCCGTCTGGTTTCGGAGCGTAGTCAGCACGTTTTGGTAGTATTTCAATCCCAACAGGGTCCGGTCCCGCTCGGTTTGCAGGGCCTCCAGCCGCTGGAATACGTTGCCGGACTGAATCCGGGGATCGATGAGGCGTTCCGACCGTTGGAACCTGGCCAGCGCCTGCTGGGCGCGCCGGAGCGAATCGGAGACCTGGGAGAGCTGCTTGTCGATGAAGTTGAGCGTCTTGATCCCCGTCTGGTTCTTCTCTTCCAGGTCGGACTCGATGTAGACCTCCATCAGTTTGTTGAGGAAGCGGATTTCCTTCTCGGGAATTTCGCCCTGGGTGGTCAGCTCCAGCAGCCGGGAGTCCCGGTCGAGGGGTTTGGCGACCACCTTCGACTGGTAGGTCTTGGTGAGGTAGTCCAGGTCGTTGATCACGAAGAAGTACTTGCCGCCGTCCATCGGCCGGTTCGGCTTGGGAATGATTTTGAAGCTCAGGTACTCGTCCTGGTAAGGCTGGTTCACGTCCAACGTCTTGGTGATGTCCACCTCGGAATACGTCCGGACCGGCTGGTGGTCCTGCAGGTTGTAGGTGTTGACCCGCTTGGTTTTTACCCGCAGTTGGTACTGTTTGGGGGAGAGAAGGGTGATGTAGACGGGCGCTCCCACCAGCTGGTTGTCCGCCGGGTTGAGCACCACCTTGAAGGGAAGGTCCTCGTACTTTTCCCGGACCACGTAGTCACCGAGGCGGTTGAGCCAGCCGTTCTCCACGTGGAAGTAAGAAACGGTGAAGTCCAGCCGCTCCACCGCCCGCTTGACCATGGCCGAGGACGTAATGAGCCCTACCTCGTCCGACATCACCACCTTGGCGCCCCCGAACCGGGGGTCCAGCAGCTTCAAGGCGTCCTGCGCCCGTTTCGAGCCGCTTTCCTCCTCCATCAGCATCCGGGCCTTGAAGCCGTAGCGGGGGCTGGCCGACCGGGTGAAAAAGAAGGCGGCGGCCAGCGTGACGAGCACGGACAGCACGAAATAATACCACTGGTTGCGGAATTTGAACAGGAGCAGCGACAAATTCAACTCCCCGTCTTTCGATTCTTTTTTCATACGCTTTGCAGCAAAATTATTTGCCAATGTTGAGAACGCCCACGAAGGTAAGGAAAAGAACGGCTGAAGTGATAAAGCCCAGCAGGCTGCCGATCGGCGCGATGTTGTTGCGGGCCGATTGCGCCTTCAAGGCCTCCACGTAGACCACGTCGTTGGGAACCAGGTAGAAGTAAGGCGACTTGATGACGTCCGCCTTGGTGAGGTCCAGCAGCACCACTTCCGTTCCCTTGGCCGTCTGCCGGACGAGCTTGATGTTCTGGCGGTTGCCAAAAACGGTCATGTCACCGGCCAGTCCCAGGGCGTCCAACAGGGTGGCCTGCCCGTTGAAGATGTAGAAGTAACCGGGCTTGCTCACCGCCCCCAGCACCACGATCTTAAAGCTCACCAGCTTCACCATGACCGTCGTGTTGGTGAAGTATTCGCCGATCTGCTTCTGGACGGCGGCTTGGGCTTCCTCCACCGTCAGGTCTTTTACCGACAGTTTCCCGACGGTGGGCAGGTTGATGCTTCCCGACTCGTCCACCGAGTAGCCGCTCAGGAACATGTTGCCCGGGTCGGAGGAATTGTTCGGGTTGGCGGGGTTGACGGTGTTGAGCGTGTTGGTGATTTCCTGCGTGGCACCCTGCACCCTCACCGACAGCACGTCGTTGGGCTGGATCCGGTAAAGGATTTTTTGGGTGGGAATGGTTTTGGCGTAACCCGATGAAAAGCTGTTGTCTTGCAGGTACGTGAGTTTTTTGTTGGGCACGCACGAACTGATGCCAAAGAGGAGGGCAAGGAGGTAAAGTATTTTTTGCATACGTTTGATTGGGTTGTGAAGTTGGGGCCGTTGAATCCCCACCGTCTGCCTCGGGTGTCCGGCATCCGCCGCCTTCGAGTAGAGACGGGGATGGGTTACTGCGTAAAGCTGGTATCGGATAAAACAGACCAGGGAGATGAGACGGCACTCAACAACAAAGCACCCCCGTACCCGGTGAAATTAAAACCCGAATCGGGGCGAATCCTTACAAAGGTAAAAGATTCCGCCATTGCCGGTCAAAGCCCTTCGCTCCCCAGCCAGTCAATTCCGGGTCTAGATGGGTTTTGCCGCCCGAAAGGTAACTACCGTATTTTTACCGTCCACACGCCCGCCTCCGGTCCGCTGGCGCGGAAGACCAGGAGTTTGCTGAACGCGTCTGAATACACCACCGAAACCGGAAACTGGCTGGCCACGGCCCCGTTGCCAACCGGCGTACCGTCGGGGCCGTAGAGGAAGGTCCGCTTTTCGCCGGGCGAGGTGAGGGCGAAGATTTTCCGGTCGGTGCCGAAGTCGTAGTACTGGCAGATTACCCCGCGCGGGGAGGTAACCGCTTTTTCGAAGAGCAGCGACGCGTTCCGGTCGATCAACGCCAGTTTTCCTTCGGATTGTCGGCTAACGACCCAGTCGCGGCCGCCCGCCTCCACCCAAAGCCGGAACGTGGCGTCTCCGGCGGGACGCGCCCACTGTTCCCGCCGTCGAACCTTGCCCGTCAGGTCCAGTTGCACCAGCTCGCCGTAGTCGGTGACGGTGGTCAGCCGCGTGGTTTCGTCGGTGAGCCCGGCTTCCACGTGCAGGGGACTGCTCACCCGGGTTCGGAGGCGAAGGGGAAAACCGGGGTACGACTGGCCCCGCCGGTTGAACGCGTGCACCGTTCCGTCGGTCTGCGTGGCCAGGAGGTAGTCCCGGTCGCGTACCCGCACGTGACGGACGGGGGTGCTCAGACGGTCGTCCAGCGGCCGGGGCCGCCAGCCGTCGAGCAGGATTCCCCGGTGGTCGAATAAATAGAGGTTGCCGCCGATGTCGGACACCGCAAAACGGTAGTCCCCGCTGCGGTCGTAGTCCAGCACGGCCAGCGTGTGCAGGGTTGCACTGTCGGGGAGGGCAATCGGAAAGCCGGTCGCCCAGCCGCCGTTGCGGTTGAGCAAACCCAGGCGGCCCGCCGTGGCGAAGACAAACTGCGGGGGACCATCCGGGGGAAGCAGTTGCTGCACGCTGCTCACCAGGGGACCGTCCAGCTGCTTTTGTCCGATCCGCCGGCCGGCACCCGATACGAAGTGCAGTTGGTTGGCTTCGTCCTGCACGAGCATCTCGTAGGATTGGTCCTCCGGATTCCGGACCACGAAGACCGGCGTGCGGAGGGGATATTCGAACGCTACCCGGTTGTTGACCACGAAACGGTTTTCAACGGCCGGGGAGATCGTCCGCTCCCGGTAGGCAAACCGGAGGGTGGTTTCGTAGGCGTCTCCCCGGCGGGTCACCCGCAGGGCCGCCCGCTCGAAACGGCGGAAGAGGGCGGCGTGGGTGGTGAGCGTGGCCCGCCAGGTGGGGGAGGCGTTTTGCCGCAGCATTTCCCAGGCGGGTCCGGTGTGCACGAACGCGCTGAAATTCGCCGCCGCCGCGTCCTCTTCCAGGAAGGTGCGCTGCGGGACCGAATTCTCCCAGACGCGGCCCGCGGCCACCCCGTCGAGCAGGCGCTTGAGGGAAACCACGTGATCCGAAAAAACGACGTGGTTACCCACCGGCGCGTAGAAACACTGCGGAAACTCCCCGGCCCATCCCCCGAACAAACTGCCGAACGCGCAAACCGGAAACTGCGGAATGCTGATCTGGCGGATGGTGACGTTGGCGTAGCGCTCCGCGTAGGGCGGGGCGGCCTGGCGACGATCGGCTTCGGCCGCCAGGCGGCCCAGTTGATCCAGGGCCGCCCCCGGGTCCTGGGCTTCCACAAACAGCAGCCGGTTGCTGGGTTCCCCCTGGTTGTCGAGGAGTCCCAGGGCGATTTCCCGGCCTACCCAGCCGTATACCTCGCTCACGCGCAGGCCGTATTTTTCGCGCGCCTCCGTTTGGGCCCGGACGGCGGACGGGTCGTGCCGGGCCGCGTAGCGGTCCAGGGCGTCGCGCAGGCGCCGGGCGTCTTCGAAGCTCCAGTGCAGCAACACCGCCGTTTCGTCGGGCACCAGCCCCGTCAGCCGCGGGGGGCTGGCGGCCTGGTCCCGGAAAATGTCCAGCCAATCGACGGCCTCCTCCCGGGTGCGGAGCTCTCCACTGAGGCCGATCCGGTCGTTTTCGGAGGCCAGCGAAAGGCTGCCACCCCGCGCTACGGTGGAGAGCGAGCGAAAGAGATCCGCCCCTTCGGTGGCCACCATCCCGGCTACCCACTGCGGCAGGCGCGCCGGGTTGACGTACACCCGCACGGGGTCGCTGCCCGCGCCACCGGCCAACGGTCCCCGGATTTCTGCCCACCCGTCCCCCGCCGATTCGTCCTGGATGGTGCGGACGGCGTCTTCCACCAGGAAAGGCGTGTAACTGCCGATCAGGTAGCGTTCGTGGAGGATGTACGAGAAGACGGTTTCCGGCGACCGCCGGGACTTGATTTCCCGGATGCGGAATCCCTGGAACGTGTGCGCGTCGGTTCGGTAGGCAGGATTGTTTTCAAACTGAGTCAGCATCCGGTTCAGCCAACCCTGGTCGCCAAACTCCCCCGCGGGAACGAAGAAGAGGTAGTCGAAGTCATCGCGGGCGGTCACGTGCAGCGAGGCGGTGAGCAATCGCCCCTTCAGGAAATCGGCCAGGGGCCGGTTGGTGCGGCGGCTCATCGCGGCGAGGCTGTCCAGGCGTTCCAGCCCCGTGCGGAAGGCGGGAAGAGTAGCCAGGTTGGCCCAAACCGCCTTGGACTGGTTTTCCTGCCGCCAGGCCGGCAGATCCCGGGCTTCGAGCACCACCGCCGCGTTGGCGGGAATGAACGCCCAGGCGTCGGTCGGCCGGCGACTGCTCCACTGCTGATAGACCAGCCAACCGGCCACCACGGCCAGCAGTGCCACCAGGACCAGACGGGTCGTTTTGTTCAAGGAACCGGGGGTTAAGTGATCAGCGTTCGGCTTTGAGCCATCAGCCATTGGCGGTCAGCCGTTCGTAAGCCGTCAGTAGAGAAGTCATCGGCAGTGCGTTCACCAAAAACGCGCCCCGCTTTTTGCGCGCGTACGCCACCGACGGACGCCGGGCAAAAACAGGTCAAGCAAAAATAGGGGAAAATTCGGGGAATGATTCGAGGGTTTGGCGTTTAGCCGTTGTTCATCGAGTAAACGTCAGACGCTAAACGTCAATACGTGCCGCCTACTTTTCGCTGGTTCAACGTCAGTTTACCCGGAAAAGAGGGCAAGTGCCGGGGAATGCTGGTCGTTGCCGTGGTATCCGTCAGGGTGTGCAGAAAGGCAATCACCGCCTTCTTTTCGCCGGTAGTCAGGTTCAGCGGATCGGCCGGTAGCGTCTGGGTTGGCAAGTCGATTCCCATACCCGCTCCCCCGCCCCGGTTGTAGAAGTCCATTACCTCCTCCAGCGTCTGGTACACGCCGTTGTGCATGTAGGGTGCCGTCACGCCGACGTTGCGCACGGTGGGCGTTTTGAAGGCAAACCGGTGCAGGTCCTTGCGGTGGAGCGCGAACTTTCCTTCGTCGGGGTCCAGGGTGGGGTGCAGGGTGTCGGTGGTGGCGGGCACGCCGATGATTTCGGCTTCGGTATGCTCAAAAGCGGGGGGAACGGTGCCGTTGAAGAGGGGCGTAAAGTGACAGGTACCGCACTTGGCCTTTCCCAGAAACATATTGAAGCCATCCCGCTCGAGCGCGGTAAGCTTGGTTGAGTCGCCGCGCATGTACTGATCGAAACGGGCGTTGAGCCGGACCAGCGAGCGGACGTAACTGGCAATGGCTACCTTCGCGTTCCGTTCGGTAAGCGCCGGTTTCGCCCGGGGGAACGCCCGCCCGAAGAGCGCCGTGTACTGGCTGCTCTGGGCGAGGTCGCGGACCGATTTTTCCAGCGAACCGTGCATTTCAGTGGCGTTGCTCAACACATCCGTCGCCTGGTCTTCCAGGAAGGTGACGCGCAGGTCGTGGAACAACGAACGCTGCAAACCCGCGTTGAGCACGGTCGGGGCATTGCGCGCGACCGAACCCTTGAAGTCGAACGCCACGCTTTTGGCCTCTCCGTCGGCAAAGGCTTTCCGGGGATTGTGGCAGGAAGCGCAGGAACGCGACCCGTTTCCCGACAGCAACGGATCGAAGAAGAGCAGTTCTCCCAGGGCCACCCGTTCGGGGGTCAGGTGCGAATCGTGGTCGGGGGCGTAGTAATTGGGGTTGAAGGCGTCCGGGTCGAACAGGGTCCGGGCCTGGGCAGAGAGCGCCCGCAGTTCGGTAAACGCGGGAATGTCCAGCGCCCGCTGGGCATCGAGCAGCCCGCCGGAAAGGGAATTGGCGTAACCGCGGATGAACGTGGCCCGGTCGAAGCGGTCAAAGTTCCGGTTGGCGAGCACGTACTGCCGGCTGGTACGAAACGCGCGGTCCAGTTGAGCGACCAGTTGGGGGGACTTTTCCAGCAACCGCGGACGGTAGAGGCCGAAGGTTTCTTCCAGCGCACCCAGGGCGGCGGCGGCCTCCGGCAGGGAGTGGAAAGCCACCGGTGAATCAAAGCCGGAAATGCCCAGCGTAATCACCCGGAACACTTCCAGGCGCATCGCATCGAAGACGTACCGATCGGTCAGCGGGTTGATTTCCGCCATGCGGTCCAGTCGGCGGACGTTGGAAAGCAGCACGTTGATTTGTTGCTGCAGTTCAGGCTTGGCATCGGGCGGGTAGGGGGAGGCGCTGCCCGACGGAGTGCCGCCCGCGGCAAACAGGTATTCTTCCACCACCTGAAAGCCTTCGGGCGGAACGATGGTTTGCAGCGGATCGTCGGCTTCCACTTCGTCGATGGGGGCCCCGTTGATGCTCTTGGCCGTCACCGGCGTGAGGTACTCCGCCAGGAACTCCACCTGCTTGTAGGCCAGCCGCGCCCGGCGAAAATTGCGTTGGATCAACGCGAGGGGCCGGTCCGCCTCGACCGCCGTTTTCAGGGCGACCACCGCCGAATCCAACTTTTGGATGGCTTGCCGGTAACGGATTTTCACCCGGGCGGCCTCCGGAACGGATTCCCGTTGGCGTTGGTAAAAAAAGGCCAGGACCACCAGACCCACGGCCAACAATCCGGCGTAGAGATACTTTCTTTTCATTCGCTGGCGATTCGATTAGGTAAAAAACCTGCCGGATTGCTCAATCCGGCAGGTTTTTCATCGGCCGACAAAATTACTTGGCGATGCCTTTCACCAGAATGATCTGGCTGGCCTGGTTTTCGGCCAAACGCTTGGAACCACCGTCTACCCCTTTGTAGCGGTCTCCCCGCCAGGAGTGGGGTTGGATGCAGATGGAGAAGGTGTTCGGAATGCCGATGAGGTCGGAGACGTCCACCATGGCCCCGTATTCCCAACTGCCAAACCGGGAGGTAGCAGCGGTGGCACTGCCGTACTTACCGGCATCCGGGGCCTGGCGGCGGTGATCCAACTCCAACACCACTTTCAGTTCCTTCGTGTTCAGGTTGTACTGGTACACGTACGAGTCGTGCGTTTCGTCCCCGTACACGTTGGAATCTTCCTGGATGTAGGCAAAGTTGTTGGTCACGCAAATGTTGTCGGGGTTCTGGAACGTACCCGCTTCGCTGCCCCGCTCGTCGCCGTCCAGCACCACCGATAAGCTGCCTTTGGTGGGATCGTTGTCGTCGAGAACCAGCTTGTACGTCCGGCCGTATTTGGTGCGGGAATAGTCCGCGTTGAAGCCCGTGTTGGCCTGACCGGTTACGTTGAAGTAGATTTCCCGGCCGTTGGCACCCCCGCCTTTGCGGTAGTCCAGGTCTTCGACGCGGCCAAACTTGAGGGCCTTCAGTTCGTCTATCTTGGGGGCCACGTTCAGGCCGGTTTCGGCCTGGTCGATTTCCACGAATTCCACCGGGTAGCTTTCTCCGAGTTTGGTGTCCCTTTCCCGCTGGTTGTCGTCGGTGCGCTTGAGCACGTACAACTTGCCGTTGTTGAGGTCGCCGGTGGTGCTTACGTACAGGGCTACCTGTCCGCCATCCACTTCAGAATCGTCGTCCCCGATGACGATCACCGTTTTTCCGGCGTACGCCTCCTGGGGCAACGGAAGCGCATTCTCCGCACTCCACATCCCCAGGGCGGGCTTGGCCCGGTCAATGCCGGCCGAAGCGGGCGAAGCAAACGGCTCCAGGGCGTGCGTCATGGATTCCTTGCCGCTTTCTCCGCAGGTGAGGTAGAGCGGTCCGAACCCGTGTTCTTTGGGGGTGGCCAGGGTAGCCGAACAAAGCCGCCACACGCCCCCGTCGGAGTTCAGAATGTATTCGCCCTTGACGGGCTTGAACGTCTCGTCGAAGGTGATCCGGGATACGGCGAAGTTGTCTTCGTGGTTGACCAAGAGGGTAAACCCTTTGCCATCCTGGGATTTCAGGTAACCGGCCCCGTCAACCGAGCCCCCGAAAACGTAGGCGGGGGATTGGGGAAGCACGTCGTCGCTGCCAATCAGGGAGAATACTTCCAGGTTTTCAAAACCGGGCAGGGTTTTTACCAACGCCGGGGTGACGGAGTGGTTCTTCAATTGAACCTTGGCTGGCTCGTCGGGCTTGGTAGGAAGAAAATCCTCCAGGTAGGTGCAACTGGTCGCGGACAGCGTACCGGCCAACAAGGCCAACGCCATTCCTCTTTTGGACGTAGGTGTGAGCATAAGAAGGGTAAATTTGGTTTTTAGGTTAACTACTCGGAGTTGATTCGCAAAATGGATGTGGAACTGAACAGTCACAAAACTACGGGACGTATGTTAACCCAAACGAAAGCTAATTTTAACAATCCGACAACTGCCTAATTGATAATGGTTATAAATTCGGTACGTAATGCTTTGTTTGACAAACCAATAAACTACCCATCAATGGAAATCAGCATTCAACTGTGTTAATAGTTCTTAACAAAAGGATAACATTGGTTTAACCGGCCGGGGAAGAGACGGGCAAGCGGGCTTCGGAGAAACCGGTTTAACCGGGCGTACTTTTTGACGATCAAAAAGTTGGGGTCGCTCCGTGGTTGGCTTTGCGCCGGTCAGGGGTTGGTTTTGGGCGGGGCCTGGAGTTTTTCGAAGGCTTGGCGGCGGAGCGTTTCGGGAACCTTGGCCTCAATCACCTTCCGGTAAAACCGCTCCAGGAGCCGGTCCGGAAATGCGTCGGGGAGAGTCGTCGGACGGTGGTCGGGGTGGGGTTGCCAGTGCCGGTTATCCATCGCCTGCTTGGTCAGTTCCCAACGAATGTCTTCCTCGCCCGGGAGTTGCTCGCTGTCCATAACTTTGAGCAGCAGGGCATCGGTGGCGGCGGCAAGCACCTTGTCGTAATACGCCGTCAGGTCCCGCTGCCGCCGTTGTTCCCGGTGGCCCAGGTATCCCTGGTGAGCGAGGACCGCCAGTGCCAATACTCCGATGATGAATTCAACGATGTGCATGGCGTTCCGCTCAGGAATGGTGGCTTGCTTATCCGACCGTAAAGATATCTTCTCCAAAACAAAAAGCCCGGCAACGCCGGGCTTTTTGTCTTCAGGAACAAACGGGAGGGTTACTTGGATTTGCCTTCCACTTCCTCGTAATCCACGTCGGTCACGTTGTCACCACCGGCGGCCGGACCCTCCGGCTGCGGTTGATTCGGCGCGCCGTTGGTGGCGCCGTCCCCGCTGGTACTGTACATTTCCTGCGAGGCGTTCTGCCAGGCGGTATTGAGGGCTTCCAGCGCCGAATCCACGCCGGCTACGTCCTTGGCGGCGTGCGTTTTGCGAAGCTCGGCCAGGGCGTTCTCGATGGCGGTCTTGTTGCCGGCGGAGAGTTTTTCACCGTACTCCTTCAACTGCTTTTCCGTCTGGAAAATCATCGAGTCGGCGGCGTTGAGTTTTTCCACTTTCTCCTTTTCGGTGCGGTCGGTGGCCTCGTTGGCTTTGGCCTCGGTGCGCATCCGCTCGATTTCGGCGTCGGTCAGGCCGCTGGACGCCTCGATGCGGATCTTCTGCTCCTTGCCGGTTCCCTTGTCGCGGGCCGATACGTTGAGGATACCGTTGGCGTCAATGTCGAAGGTTACTTCCACCTGCGGTACGCCGCGCGGGGCCGGTGGAATGCCGTCGAGGTGGAACCGGCCGATGGTGCGGTTGTCCTTGGCCATGGGGCGTTCGCCCTGCAACACGTGGATTTCCACGGAAGGCTGGTTGTCGGACGCCGTGGAGAACACCTCCGATTTCTTGGTGGGGATGGTGGTGTTGGCTTCGATGAGTTTGGTGAACACGCTCCCCATCGTTTCGATGCCCAGCGAAAGCGGCGTCACGTCGAGCAGCAGCACGTCTTTCACCTCACCCGTCAGCACCCCACCCTGAATGGCGGCTCCGATGGCTACCACCTCGTCGGGGTTTACCCCCTTGGAAGGCTTTTTGCCGAAGAACTTCTCCACCTCATCCTGGATGCGGGGAATGCGGGTGGAACCACCCACCAGGATCACCTCGTCGATGTCGGCGTTCGACATCCCGGCGTTCTTCATCGCGCGGCGGCAGGGGTCCAGCGTCCGGCGGATCAGGTCGTCGCACAGTTGCTCGAACCTGGCGCGGGTCAGCTTTCGCACCAGGTGCTTGGGAATGCCGTTGACCGGCATGATGTAAGGCAGGTTGATTTCCGTTTCCGAGGAACTGGACAATTCTATTTTCGCTTTTTCGGCCGACTCCTTGAGGCGTTGCAGCGCCATCGGGTCCTTGCGGAGGTCAATGTTTTCGTCGCTGATGAATTCCTGGGCCAGCCAGTCAATGATCTTCTGGTCGAAGTCGTCGCCGCCCAGGTGCGTGTCGCCGTCGGTGGATTTCACTTCGAACACGCCGTCGCCCAGTTCGAGGATGGAAACGTCAAAAGTACCGCCGCCCAAGTCGAAGACGGCGATCTTCATGTCCCGGTTTTTCTTGTCCACGCCGTAGGCCAGGGCCGCGGCCGTCGGCTCGTTGATGATCCGCTTCACGTCCAGACCGGCGATCTGACCGGCTTCCTTGGTGGCCTGCCGTTGGGCGTCGTTGAAGTAAGCCGGCACGGTGATGACCGCTTCGGTCACGGTGGTACCCAGGTAATCCTCGGCGGTGGACTTCATCTTCTGCAGCACCATCGCCGAGATTTCCTGCGGGGTGTAGTAGCGGTCGCCGATCTTGACGCGCGGGGTATCGTTGTTGCCTTTTTCGACCGTGTAGGCGACGTTTTTCAGTTCTTCGGTCACTTCGGAATGCTTCCGACCCATGAACCGCTTGATGGATTGAATGGTATTCCGGGGATTGGTGACGGCTTGACGCTTGGCCGGATCGCCCACTTTTCGTTCGCCATTGCCACCCTCCAAGAACGCCACGATGGAAGGGGTGGTCCTTTTTCCCTCGCTGTTGGGAATCACCACCGCTTCGTTGCCTTCCATAACGGCCACGCAGGAGTTGGTGGTTCCCAAGTCAATTCCGATTATTTTTCCCATGATTCGGTTAAGTTAATAATACTGAATGGATGTACTCAAGTGAACTGGAATCCGCGCTGAATGCGCACCCGCGGCGAGGGTTTCCATTGGCGGCGTTTCTTCCGCCCCCGGACTCGTCCGCCTTCGGGTCTGGATTCAACAAGGCGTGTGCCAAGCAACCCCGCCGTTTTCGTTAAGTGACATATTGTCAGGCAACGTTCCGGTCGTTGCACCCGGCCCGGGTAAAAAGCGCATTGGTGCGTAGTACGGCGACCTTGTCGAAAGGATTCAAAAAAATACATTTACGGGAAAAGAACCTAAACGCCGCCGGAGCCGCCGGTTTTCGCCGTCCGGAATCCGCGTCCGGGGGTGGATTGCGCGGGGAAGCCTCCGGATTGAATCCGAACGGATTACGGGCCGGGTTCCGTCGGTCCGCCGTCGGGAGGTGGGGATTGCCTGACCAGAAAAAGCCCGGGCGGGTGGAAAGGGAAGACCAAAGTTGCCATTCGATTCCCAATCATTACATTTCCTTTGCTGGTTGCCGCCCGCCGGAAGTAGGAAATTGAGGGAGCGTCCGTAAATTTCGAGTCTAATGGTCCGCCGGTCTACCCGCGGGGCGCATCCGAAATATCTTTCTTCCGGATTTCTACCGCGTAACCGGGCTTCTTAACTGAGAAAATTTATGGTAATGCAGCAGGAAATAGAGATAGTTGACCTGAGGAGATTGACCGAAGTAATAAAAAATAAGTACAATTATGACTTTTCCAACTACGCTATGTCCTCCTTTAAGCGGAGGGTCCAGAGAATCATCGAACTTTACAAGTTCGCTTCCGTCGATGCCCTGATCCGGAAGTTGTCGGAGGAGCCCCCGTTTTTCCGGGAATTTCTCTCTGAGGTAACCGTCAACGTAACGGAAATGTTTCGGGACCCGTCCTTCTGGCGGGAAATCCGCGACCACATCCTGCCCAACATCCTGCTCAACCACTCCTCCGTCAGCATCTGGCACGCGGGCTGTTCGTCGGGGGAGGAAGTCTTTTCGATGGCGATCCTGCTGAAGGAAATGGGCATCCTGGACAAGGCCAAGATCGTGGCCACCGACATTGACGTGGACGTGCTCCAGAAGGCGCGCTCCGGGACGTATCCCCTCAAGAACATGGACATCAACCAGAAGAATTACGTGCGCTTTCAGGGGAACCAGAGCCTGGACCGCTATTACCGCGAAGAGAACGGCAAAGCCATCCTGGACAAATCACTGGTGGAGGGCATTTCGTTCCGGGAACACAACCTGGTTTCGAGCGCCGTATTTTCCAAGTTCGACCTGATTCTATGCCGCAACGTGATGATCTACTTCAACCAGAACCTGCAGAACACGGTGCTGAAGATGTTTCACGAAAGTCTTTTCAAGTACGGATACCTGATTGTGGGTTCCAAGGAGTCGCTCATCTGGTGCGAAATCGCCAACAAGTTTATCGTCGTCAACAATGAAGAGAAAATCTACAAGAAAATCAAGGATTGAAAATAGCGGTTGGTTGATGGTTGCGCTCGTTGGTTTTACCACGCAAACGATTGTCCGGCTGACGGAATGACCAACGACCAACCACGAACAACGGAGAATGGGGCGGTTTAACGTGAGCAACCAGTACAAAGCCATCGTAATCGGGGGTTCGGCCGGCAGTTTCCAGGGTATCAGCCGGATCCTGTCGGCGTTGCCCACCGATTTCGAACTGCCGATCATTTTGTGCCTGCACCGGCTCAAACACGTTCGGAACGGTTTCGTGGAAGCGTTGAACATCAAGAGCGCCGTGTTGCTGGAGGAGCCGGAGGACAAGGAAAACATCAAGAAGGGAAAAATATACCTGGCTCCTTCCAATTACCACTTGTGCGTGGAACTGGGCAACACCTTCGCGCTTTCGACCGAGGAAATGGTCAACAACTCCCGTCCGTCCATCGACATCACGCTGGAAACCGCCGCCTATACTTACCGCAACCGCCTGATCGGAATCCTGCTGTCGGGCGCCAACAAAGACGGAGCCTGGGGAATGAAGAAAATCAAGGACCGCGGTGGACTGACCATTGTGCAGGAACCGTCGGAATGCATGATCGATACCATGCCCGCCGCCGCCCTGAGCCTGACGCCGGTGGACTACGTGCTGACCATCGGCGACATCATCGAATTTTTGAAAGAACTCGACCGGAAGTATAAACAATGATCACGGATACTATGAAGCTCACTTACCGGAATGCAGGCATTTTCAGCGTTATTTTATTCGGGATCAGCAGCCTGTTCATCGGCTATCTGGTTTACCGGCTGCCCGCTGACGTAAGTACCCGGCTGAGGGATTTGGACCAGGCCCAACGACAGGGCTTATCCCAGGTAACGGGCCGCCTGGGCCTGGTGGTGGGTATTGGCCTGGCCAGCGGCCTGGCCGCCATCCTTTCCTTGGTGCTCGGCGCCAGGAGACGGGAGCTATCCGTGGCCTTGCCCGTGTCATTCGCCCCGGAAGCCCTGCCGTCCGTCACCGTGGGGGTTGCGCCGCAAAACGTCACCGAGCGCCTCGAACCGGTGGAACAGGCCTGGCGAAAGGGAGACGCCGCCACCCGGCTCGAGCGCGTGCTGCGGACGTTGTGCAACCAACTCGAAGCCTGCCAGGGTGCGTTGTTCCTGACCACCGAATCGGAAGGAAGGTGGTTCATCGATTTTCGCGCCGGCTACGCGTACGGCCTACCCGAAAGCGGGCGGCTGCGCTTTGAATTCGGCGAGGGACTGGCCGGACAAGTCGCCAAGGAAGGACAGGGCGTGCACCTTTCCTCGGTACCTGATCACTACATCGTCGTCTTGTCGGGCTTGGGCAAGGCGTCTCCCAACCACCTCATCATCGCGCCCATCCCCGGTTCCGGGGAATTGGCCCCGGTGGCGGGCGTGTTGGAAATCGCGTCCTTCCGGGCGTTCACTGCCGCCGACGAGGAACTCATCCGACGGGTGGCGGCCCTGGTTGCCACCGAACAGGCGGGCATCCGGGAGGCAGCCGACCAGACCGAGGTCGTTGACGCCGGGCCGGTGCACTGACGGGCAGATTGGCGGGTAAGAATGTTTGACAGTCAACCCTTTAAAATACGATACCGGGCAAGTCAAATTTGCCTGACCAACGATTCATTTCTGAAAACGGATGCACCCATTCACTCACCGGCCCGTCGGCGCATCCATTTATCGGCCCACCAACCCATCGCCGTATTATGTTAAAGAAAATCAGGATTGGCAGCAAGATCATTGTACTGGTGCTTTCGATGGTACTGGTGGCGGTGCTGTCGGTCGGTTACCTGGCGTTTGACCTCAGCAAGCAATCCCTGGGCGCCAAGTACCAGGAATCCCTGCGGGTCATTGCGTACGCCAAGGCCGAAAAACTGGAAAGCTTCTTTCGGCAGGTCGAATCCGGACTCGCCTGGGGGCAGTCGGCGGGTGCCGCCGCTTGGTCGGCCGACAGTACGGAAGCCGGTCTGGCCGCGGCCAGCGGCCTGGACGCCGCACTTGCCACGATCACCCGCCTCCACGGATACAGCAACGTGTATTTGACCAGCCGCGAGGGAAAAATTTTGTACCGGATCAATTCTGCCATCCGGCGGCCGACGGTCGACAGTTTGCTGAACGGCACTGACCCGGGCGGATTTGCGTCGGGCCAGGAGCTTCGCCCGGATTCCGTGTACTACAGCCGGATATTCAAGCAAGCCGACGGTCTTTTCCTGCTGGCGGCATCCTCCGTGCCGCGAACGGACGGCAATCCCGCCGGGATGCTGGTGTACGAAATTCCCCTGGAGTCGGTCTTTCGGCTGGTGCGGGATACGACGGGCTTGGGCGCGACGGGCGAGGTGGCACTGGGGCGGTTCGACGGCACCCAAATCACGTACCTTACCCTGCTGGGAGCCGGTCCGCCGGGAATTCCGGTGACCCCGGCCAGGCTGTCGAAAGCCGCGGGACGTTCGGTAAGCCTGCCCATGCGGGAAGCCGTAAACGGGAAAACCGGCTCCGGCCTCGCGGCCGACGAACGGGGTACGGAAACCCTGGCGGCCTGGTGTCCGGTGGTACCCCTTCGCGGGGGGCTGGTCGTGAAGGTGGACGCCGCCGAGGTGTTTGGGGCGGCCACGCAACTGAGAAACGCCCTGTTGCTGGCGGGTCTGGCGGTTCTGTTGGTGTCGCTGGGCGTGAGTCTGGCCCTGGCCTACCTGCTCACCTCCCCGTTGCTGGCCTTGCGATCAACCATGGTGCAATTGGGACAGGGCGTACTGCCCGACCGGCTGGCCAGCCGGAGTGAGGACGAGATCGGGGAGATGACCGACACGGTCAACAGCCTGGTGGACGGCTTGAAGAAGACGGCCAACTTCGCCCACAAGATCGGCAACGGAAATTTCGACGCGGACTTCAAGCCCATGAGCGGAAACGACACGCTGGGACTGGCCCTGCTGGGCATGCGCGACAACATTCAGGATTCGGCCAAGCGCGACGAAGAACGCAACTGGATCGTGACGGGCGTGGCCGAAGTGGGCGACATTCTGCGCGCCACCGACAACCTCGAAGACCTGGGCGAACGAATTACCGCTTACCTCACCCGCAAGATCAACGCCGTGCAGGGCGCCCTCTACGTGGTCAACGACGACGACCGCGACCAGGTGTTTCTGGAGATGATTGCCAGCTACGCCTACAACAAGAAAAAATACCTGCGGGCCCGATTCCGCTTTGCCGAAGGGCTGGTGGGGCAGGCCGCCATTGAGCAGGATACGCTGCTGCGCACCGAAATCCCCGACCAGTACGTCACCATCACGTCCGGCCTGCTGGGCGACCGCAAGCCCAAGTGCCTGTTGATTGTGCCGCTGATTACGGTGATCGGCAGCGAACGGGTGGTGTACGGGGCACTGGAAATGGCGGGATTCGAGAAGTTCAGTCCGCGCAACGTACAATTCGTCAAGGAGATCAGCGAAATCATTGCGCGTACGGTATTCAACATCAAGGTGAACGCCACCACCCGGACGCTGCTGCAGATGTCGCAGAAGCAGAGCGAGGAGTTGCAGCAACAGCAGGAAGTGCTCCGCCAGAATGCCGAGGAGATGGAGGCCACCCAGGAAGAACTCAAGCGCTCGAACGGGGCCCTGGAAGACCAGGTGGAGGAAGTGAACCGCACGCAGAAGCGGATGCAGGTGCTGCTCGAAAACGCCTCCGAGGTAATCACCATCTACGAGCGCGACGGCCGCATCCGCTACATCAGCTCCTCGGTCGAGCGCATCCTGGGGTATTCGCCCAACGAACTCATCGGTCTGCGGGACGTGGTGTACGTGCATCCGCTGGGGGTGGACGACTACGAGCGCATGTTCCGGGAACTGCTCGAACATCCCGACCAGCGGGTGACGGTCCAGTTCAGCTACCAGGCCAAGAACGGTGACCTGATCTGGCTCGAAGCCAGCGGCATCAACCTGCTGCACGATCCGGCCATCGCGGGCTTGGTGCTCAACACCCGCGACATCACCGAGCGGCGGCGGGCCGAAAAGGAGTCCCGCATGCGCGGCCAGATGCAGGCGCTTTCCGAGAATTCCCCCGACCTGATCACCCGCTTCAACAAGGAAGGCAAGGTGTTCTACATCAACCCGGTGATCGAGTCCTACACCGGGCGCAGCAAGGAAGAGTACCTGCTGAAATCCATCGAAGAGGTGATGCTCAACGCCACCGTCGTCGAATCGTGGGGGCGCATTCTGCGGCAGGTGATGGACAACAACGAGAAGGTTTCGACCGAAATGAACTTCCCGTCGGTGATGGGCGATTGCGTAATGCAGGTGAACGCCATCCCCGAATACAACGAGAACCAGGGCATTGAGTCCGTGCTGTTGGTGTCGCACGACATTACCGACCGGAAGCGGATCGAGCTGGAAATCCAGGCCAAGAGCAAGAAGATCACCGAAAGCATCAACTACGCCAAGCGGATCCAGGGAGCCATCCTGCCCAACACGGCCCACATTCAGGGAGTGTTCAGCCAGTCATTCATCCTCTACAAACCCCGCGACGTGGTCAGCGGCGACTTCCCCTGGTTCCAGCAAAAGGGCGACGACGTGTACATCGCGGCGGTGGACTGCACCGGCCACGGCGTACCCGGGGCGTTGATCTCGCTGATCGGCTACTTCCTGCTCAACAACATCGTCACCAACCGCGACGCCTCCGACCCGGGGCTTATCCTCGACCAACTCGACGAGGGCGTGACCCGGACCCTGAAGCAGGACAGCTCCGAGACCGCCACCCGCGACGGGATGGACATCGCCCTGTGCCGCATCAACCAGCGCGCCGGAACGTTGGAATACGCCGGGGCGCACCGGCCGCTGTATTTTGTCCGCAACGGCGAACTGACGGAGGTGAAAGGCGATAAGTTTCCCGTCGGCGGTGCCCAGTACAAAACCCGCGTCGGTTTCACCACCACCCGGATGCGCATCCAACCGGGCGACGCGGTCTTTTTCTGTTCCGACGGCTTTCCCGACCAGTTCGGCGGGCCGGACGACCGCAAGTTCTCGCCCAAGCGCATCCGCGACCTGATCACCGAAAACATCGCCGCCGGCATGGAAGAACTCAACCACACGCTGGACCGCGAGTTTGAGGAATGGAAGGGACCCTTCAACAAGCAAACTGACGACGTTTTGATGATAGGTATTAAATTCTAAGAAAACGCATTTTATGTCGTTGGGAATGTCCGGTAATTTGCTTGGTCTCCGAAAATCCACCGCGTCGGGTGCCGGCTGGCTTTTCTCCAACCAACGGATTCATCAACAATTGACAAAATCACCTCTGAAAACAAAGCAAAGGAACTATGAAGTATGTATATGATTTGCACACTATCCTGTTGCAACGCAACCTGATACTGGTTTACGAGGGAGAATTTACCCAGGAAATCACCAAAGCGGTGCTCTCCATGGCCGAACGCAACATGGAGTCGATGGGAGAGGAGTCGAACATCAAGCGCAAGGTGTTTAACGTGATGGTGGAGTGCCTGCAAAACATCTGCAAGCACGCCGACGAGTACGACCCGGACGCTCAGGTGACCAACAAGGCCATCTTCATGATCGGCAAGCAAGAGGAGGAATACGTCATCACCACCGGCAACCCGATCCTCAAACAGAAGGTAGACAGCCTGCACAGCAAGCTCGAGCAGATCAACAGCCTGGACAAGGAAGGATTGAAAGCCCTTTACAAGGATATCATCAAAAACGGCGACTTGTCCGAAAAGGGCGGGGCCGGGCTGGGATTCGTGGACATGGCCCGCAAGTCGGGACAGAAACTGGAGTTCGATTTCCAGCCCATGACCGACCAATGGTCGTTCTTCTCCCTGAAAACCACCATTCCGCGGACCGGTGTCGAATGAGTGGAGGAGTTTGAAACGCACGAATGCATCGAGTGCATCGGGTGCCCCCGTGTCGTCGGTACCCTGGGTCCTCCCCAAACTTCCAAAACGCGTCCGTCGATGCCACTCATCGACTCATTACTCATCCACTCACATACTCATAAAATTTATCAAGCCAAATGGAAATCATTAACCTGGAAGGCACCGAAGACACGCCCAAGATTCTGTTGAACAAACCCAACGGCATTTTTGAAATCTCCGGCCGGTCGCTCCCCGAGGACACTGCCGAGTTCTACAAGCCCGTTTTGGAGTGGCTCGAGCGCTACACGGCCGATCCCAACCCCGAAACCCCGTTCGTCTTCAAGCTGGAGTACTTCAACACGGCTTCCTCTAAGCTCATCCTCGACGTGTTGTCCAAGCTGGAACGGATCAAGGGAACCACCATTAGCTGGTACCACCACGAGGACGACGAGGACATGGAAGAGGCGGGTTCGGAATTTTCCGAACTGGTGGAAGTGGAGTTTGAGTTTAAGACGTACTGAAGGAAGTTGCAGGTTACAAGTTGCAGGTTGACTGGGTTACAGTCCACAAGTTGCAGGTCACGAGAAGGGGGAGGCATTTGAATCTTTTCTGCGTGTATTGATCCGTCAAAGAAACTTTTGCTGACCAACAACCGGCAACCCAACCAACCTGCAACCTGCAACCTGCCAACCTGCCAACCTGTAACCTACCATGAGTGAGGAAATCCTGAAAGCCCTGACCCAGCTCTTTGCCATCATCACCAAGCAGGACGGGGGGGCCACGGAAGTAGAGCGCCGCTTCGTCACCCAGTTCTTCGGGCAGGAACTCAACCAGGATTCGGTGAAGGCGTACGTGGCCCTTTACGAGGAATTTCTGGGGGAAGGCGGGTTGAACGTCGGCCGAAAGCAAGGGCAGCCTCACCACCGTCAAAGATTCCGTCCGTACGCTGGGCCTCTGCAAGAAAATCAACAAGACGCTCACCCAAAAGCAAAAAGTGATCGTGCTCATCCGGTTACTGGAACTGGTGAGCTCGGACAAGAATTTCACCCCGCAGCGGATGGGCATCATCGACACGGTTTCGACCGTGTTCAACATCGAGAAGGAAGACTACAAGGTCATCGAGCGCTTCGTGCTCAACGCCCGCAGTGAGGACCTGCAAGAATTCGAGGAGGTGCTGGTGGCCAGCAGCGACACCACCTCCCGCCACCCCCAAGCCAAGCACATTCACTTACACGATCTCCACGGGGAAATCATTTTCTTGCGGGTGCGGAGCGTAGACATCTACTTCGTGAAGTACGCGGGCACCGAGGATATTTTGCTGAACGGACTGATGATCAAGCCGTTTCAAACGTACCTCTTCTCCCACGGCAGCAGCATCAAGACGCCCAAAAGCCCTCCCTTGTACTACAGCGAGGTGATCAGCCAGTTTATGAGCGGCCACCAGGACTACCGGCTCTCTTTTCTGGCGCATAACCTGGAATTTCGGTTTCCCAACGGCGGCATCGGCCTGCGCGACGTGAGCCTGCTGGAAGGGTCTTCCAAGCTCATCGGCATCATGGGTGGCAGCGGGGCGGGCAAGACCACGCTGCTGAACGTGCTGGCCGGCATCGAGAAGCCCCACCAGGGGGAAATCCTGATCAACAATTTCAACATTCACACCCAACAAGACAAGCTCCAGGGCGTGATCGGTTACATTGCCCAGGACGACCTGCTGATCGAGGAACTGACCGTTTACGAAAACCTCTACTACAACGCCCGGCTCTGCTTCGAGACGTATTCGGAGGCGCAGCTGGAAAAGGCGGTTATGAACGTGCTCACCAGCCTGGGCCTGGAGCAAACCCGCAACCTGCGGGTGGGCAGCGTGCTGGAAAAAACCATCAGCGGCGGCCAGCGCAAGCGGCTCAACATTGCCCTCGAGCTGATTCGCGAACCGGCGGTCATGTTCGTCGACGAACCGACTTCCGGCCTTTCCTCGCGCGATTCGGAAAACGTGATCGACCTGCTCAAGGAACTCACCCTGAAGGGCAAGCTCATCTTCGTGGTCATCCACCAGCCTTCGTCCGACATCTACAAGATGTTCGACAAGATCTTCATCATGGACAAGGGCGGGTATCCGATCTACTACGGCAATCCCGTGGAAGCGGTCACCTACTTCAAGCGGGCGACCAACCAGGTAGACAGCGAGCGGGGACAGTGCGCCGCCTGCGGCAACGTGAATCCTGAGCAGATTTTCAACATCATTGAGGCCAAGGTGGTCGACGAATACGGCCAGTTTACCCAGAAGCGGAAGATGACTCCTCTGCAGTGGAACGAGTACTACATGAAGAAGGGACGGCTGGAAAACCTGCCCCTGTATAACGAAGTGCCGCCCCAGACGTTGAGCCTGCCCTCGCGCCTCAAGCAAACGCTGATTTTTGCCACCCGCGATTTTTTCTCCAAGGTCAGCAACCGCCAGTACCTGGCCATCAACCTGTTGGAGGCTCCCCTGTTGGCGGTGCTGCTGGCGTTCATCATCCGCTACCAGAATACGCCCGGGGGATCGGGCGAATATACATTCCGCTACAACGACAACATTCCGGCCTACATCCTGGTGGCCATTCTGGTGGCCCTCTTCATGGGACTCACCGTGAGCGCGGAGGAAATCATCCGGGACCGGAAGATCCTGCGGCGGGAGGCGTTTCTGAACCTGAGCCGGACCAGCTACCTTTCCTCCAAACTGCTGATCCTGTTTGCGCTCTCCGCCGTCCAGACCCTGAGCTTCGTGCTCATCGGCAATGCCATCCTCGAAATTCACGGCATGACGTTCAGCTACTGGGTGATGCTGTTCACCGTTTCGTGTTTCGCCAACGTGCTCGGCCTGAACATTTCGGCCTCCTTCAACTCGGCCGTGACCGTGTACATCATGATTCCGCTGCTGCTCATTCCGCAGATGATCCTGAGCGGGGTGATTTTCAGCTTCGACAAGTTGAACGATGACCTGAGCACGAAGGGAAAGGTGCCGTTGGTGGCCGACCTGATGGCCTCGCGCTGGGGCTTCGAGGCGCTGGCGGTGGAACAATTCACGAATAACCCGTACCAGGCCCCTTACTACGAACTCGAGAAAACGCAGAGCGAAGCCTACTACAAGAACACGTACCTGATTCCTGAACTGCTCGAAAAGCTGGAAACGTCGGTGGTCAATCACCGCGCAACCGAAGATTCAGTAAAAACCGTCCTCATCCGGGACCTGGCCATCCTCCGCAATGAGATCAACGCCGAACCCCACCGGGAGGGGCTGACGCTGGACGTGAACGATGCGCTCACGTCGGCCAATTTCACTCCGGTAGTGGCCGATCAGGTCCGGGCGTACCTCGGATTGCTGAAGGAAACGTATTCGGCGCAGTTCAACCAGGCCGACGTCAAAAAGGAGCAGATGATGACCTTTTTCGAGAGCGACCCGGCGCACGCCTACCGGGTGACCGAATACAAGAACCGCTACTTCAACGAGGCGCTGGCCGACCTGGTGAAGAATGCCACCGTGAAGGACCGCATTACCGAACACCAGGGGCGTCTTTACCAACAGATCGACCCGATCTTTCAAGCGCCCAAGCCCGACGCATTTTTCCTGGACTACCGCACGCATTTCCTTTCGCCCAGCAAGCAGTTCGCGGGGCTGACCCTGCCCACCTTTTACTTCAACCTCGGGATTGTGTGGCTTACGTCCGCCTTCTTGTACCTGACCCTGTACCTGGAAGCGTTCCGCAACGCGTTCGCCCTGTTCGGCAAACTGAGTTTCGGTTGGGTGCGGGCCTGGGCGGACACGGCGGCCCGGTTGCTGGAAGGCATCAGGCAGTGGCGGCCCCGCAAACCCGCGCCCCGCGTCGAGCCGGCGGAGTGATCGTACGAAAAACATACACCCGTACCGAATGGGCCCGCTTGGGTCTGCCGGTAAAAAAGCAAATCCCCAACTTTAGGTCGCGAAACGTTTTACGCTGGTCGTGGAACGGAAACCCCAGTCACATGAAAAAAACGTACCTCATTCTCCTCGCCGCCGCCGTGCTGGCGGGCTCAGGAACCGGATGCGAAAGCAACCGAATACCGGATCAACAGGCGTTTGCCGCCGCCGACACCACCACCAAGCCGACCACCGTCAAGGTTTCCAAGGAAGTGCTGTCGGACATCATCCAATCCATCCCCTCGCCGCTGGAAGTATCCTTTTTGATCAAGGACATGGGCGTCAAGTACGACAAGACGTCCCTCAACTCACTCAGCAACATTGCCAATTACAACACCAACTACCGGAAGGCATTGAACCTGGGCATCTACAGCACCGACCTGGGCTACGCCAACGTGTACGGGCAAACGCAGGACGCCCTCAATTACGTGGGTTCGGTGAAAGAGATGGCCGACGGGTTGAGCATCGGACAGTTCTTCGATTTCGCCACCATCAAACGACTGGCCTCCAACAGCAGCAACCTCGACTCGCTGCTGCTGGTGACCACCACCAACTTCGAGAAGATCAACGTCCACCTGCAGGAACAAGATCGCGCCAACCTGAGCATCCTCATCCTGACGGGGGGCTGGCTGGAGGCTTTACACCTGACCTGCGAAGTGGTGAAGGACCACCCGAACGAGGCGCTCCGGGAGCGGATCGGCGACCAGAAGGTGATCCTGGGCCGCTTGCTCACCCTGCTCAAATACTACGAAGCCGATCCCAGCATCCGCACGCTGCTGGCCGACCTGACGGAAATGCAGAAGCATTACGACAAAGTGCAGGTGACCAAGGAATACAAGGAATCGACCACCAAGGAAGTAAACGGGATGCTGCAGGTGGTGGACAACAGCATCACCAAGGTCACGGTGACCGACGAGGACCTGAACAACATCTCGGCTTCATCGGCCTCCATCCGAAGCAAAATCATCAATTAAATCCGAATTATTCGTACACGACATGAGAACCGCAAGTAAATCGTTAGGGGCGTTTTTGGTGCTTTTCTTCGCTGGTTCGGTGGCTTTTGCCCAGTGTGAGGCGGACAAGTTCACCATCAAGTGCATGGAAAAGCTGGCGACCGGCTACACGTTCATGAAAAGCTACAAGATCGACGGCAACGGGGGAAGCAAACCCAAGGTGGAGTATTCGTACGTGTTCAGCAAGGGAACCAACTACATGGTCACGCTGGCCAACAAGGACCCGGAGTTGAAGGGAATGTCGCTGAGCCTCTACGACTCGAGCCGTCGGCTGGTGGCTTCCAACAAGGTAGACAACAAGTATTTTTCGGCCATCGGCTACACCTGCGGGGCCACGGGCATTTATTACTTAACTTTTACTTTCGACGAGACCCAGGACTACTGCGCCGCCGCCGTGCTGGGATTCAATTCGAAGAAATAAGCCGTCGGCGGGCGGAAGTTGACCGCAGGGTAAATAACAAAAAACCGCTCAGGTTGCTGGAGGGGTTTTTTGGTTTCGTTGAAAGCGGATGGTTTTCCTACACGTTCATCAGCGATTCCCGTCGGCGCATTTTTCCCGCCGGAATCCCGAACATCATCTTGAAACGGCGGCAGAAGTAGGCGGTGTCCTTGTAGCCTACCTCGGCCCCGATTTCCCGGATGCTTTTCTTGGTCGTGCGCAACAGATTGACCGCCGCTTCCATGCGTTGGTATTCGATGTAGTCCTGCGGATTGATGCCCGTGAGCATCTTGAAATACTGCCCTACGTAGTCTTCCGATACGTTGGCCACGCCCGCCAGCACCTTGTTGGACAAGTCCCCCCCCAACTGGTCCTTGATGTAGGCGAAGATATCGATCAGCCGCGGGTCCTTGAAATACGTGCTGTTGGTAGCCAGTTGTTCGACGAAGAGGCGGTTGGCCAGGATGTAGCGGATCACCTCCACGACAATTTCTTCGGTTTTGATTTTGATGATCCGGCCCCGGCCCGGCAACTCCTGCAGTTCTTCGGAAATCACTTCGTGAATGACGCGGGCCAGGTGCGGGGAGTCGCGGATCACGAACGGCGGGATGTCGAGGGAAGCGAAGAAATTCACCGAATCAAACACTTTGGCCTCGAAGGTGATGTAACCGAACGAATCCGGCAGGGTGCCCACCTTTCCCAAATCCTTGTTGACCCCGAAATATTTTTCTTTGTTGCCCATGAATTCCTCGTTGGTCAGCCCAACCGGCTGTTGGTGACCGTAGCTGATGGAAAGCATCTTGCCGCCGGGAATGAACAGGATTTCTCCCTCTTCCACCTTTTCCCTTTCTTTTCCAAAGTCGATACTGCCCTTGTACGACAGGACGATGGTGTTTTCCACGTCGTAAGAATTCCGGATGTTGACGTGCTGTAACACCTTGATGTTCTTAGCTTTAATGAATCTAACTCCCAGCGATTCGATTATTTTATTGTAATCTTCCATGAACAGGCACGAAGTTAAGAAGTCAGGGATTTCACTTATTTGGACAAATCTAATAGAAACGTGTAATATATAAAAGCGCATAAAAAAAGTGTGCACTTTTATTTAGCGCGCACACTTTAAACTTTTTGAAGGCGGACCTTTTAATGCATCACTTGAGTATCTCCCGGGATATCACTATTTTCTGAATCTCGGACGTTCCCTCGTAGATCTGGGTGATTTTGGCGTCGCGCATCAGTCGCTCCACGTGGTATTCCTTCACGAAGCCGTACCCGCCGTGGATCTGCACGGCTTCCACGGTGGTTTCCATGGCCACGCGGGAAGCAAACAACTTGGCCATGGCCCCCGCCTTGGTGTAGTCCCCGTGGGTGTCTTTCAGGTAAGCGGCCTGCAGGCACAGCAGCCGCGCCGCGTCGATGTGGGTGGCCATGTCGGCCAACTTGAATTGGATGGCCTGGTGCTGGGCGATTTCCTTGCCGAAGGCCTTGCGTTCCTTGGCGTACTGCAGCGACAGTTCGTACGCCCCCGAGGCAATGCCCAGGGCTTGGGCGGCAATGCCGATCCGTCCCCCGTTGAGGGTGGCCATGGCAAACTTGAAGCCGAAACCGTCGTCGCCGATGCGGTTTTCCTTCGGCACCTTCACGTCGGTAAACATCAGTGAATGGGTGTCGGAGCCACGAATGCCCAGTTTGTTTTCCTTCCGGCCCACCACGAACCCGGGGGCACCTTTTTCGACGAGGAGGGCGTTGATTCCCCGGTGGCCCTTCTCGGGATACGTTTGGGCCATCACCAGGTAAACCGACGCGGTGCTCCCGTTCGTAATCCAGTTTTTGGTGCCGTTCAGCAGGTAGTAATCGCCCAGGTCCGTGGCCGTCGTCTTCTGCGAGGTGGCATCGGAACCGGCTTCGGGTTCCGACAGGCAGAAGGCGCCGATGATTTCGCCGGTAGCCAGGCGCGTCAGGTACTTCCGTTTTTGCGCTTCGGTTCCGTAGGTTTCCAGGCCCCAGCAGACGAGCGAATTGTTGACCGACATGACCACCGAGGCGGACGCATCCACCTTGGAGATTTCTTCCATGGCCAGCACGTAGGCGATCGTGTCCAGACCGCCACCCCCGTACTTGGGGTCTACCATCATGCCCATGAAACCGAGCTCACCCATCTTGCGCACCTGTTCGGCGGGAAAGGTCTGGTGTTCGTCCCGCTCAATCACTCCCGGCAGGAGTTCGGTCCGGGCAAAATCGCGGGCAGCGGCCTGCACGGCAAGGTGTTCCTCGGAGAGTTGAAAACTCATCCCGGGAGAAGTGAGGGTGGATACGGCCATGGACGAAATAAGGGGGAAAAGGGGTGAAACCGCGCAGCAACTGGTCTTCAAATTTATCCCTAAAATCCCGAAGTTACAACTGCCCGCGCGGCCGCGCCAACCCAACCGGGAAGCGCGAGCTCGTGGCGGATGGGCAACCGATGCCGTTCCGTTAGCTTTGTTCCGCGAAATACATATCCACCTCGCCCTTGTTCTTGGCGGAGATCCGACCCCGGTGGGTACACGTGAATTGATCCTTCACCAACGCGTAGGTAGCCCCCGAGATGTTCACCTTGCCGGTTTGTCCGCTCGATTCCATCCGGCTGGCGATGTTGACCGCATCGCCCCAAATGTCGTAGGCGAACTTTTTTTTCCCCACCACGCCCGCCACCACGGGTCCGGTATGGATGCCCACGCGCAATTCCCAGGCTGGCTCGCCCCGGGCGATTTTCTCGGCGTTGATTCCTTCCATGAAGGCCTGGATGGCCAGGCCCGCCCGCACGGCATCGCGGGCGTGCGAAGAATTCGCCACCGGAATTCCTCCCGCGCACATGTAGGAATCGCCGATGGTCTTGATTTTTTCCAGGTTGTGCCGTTCCGTGATGTCGTCGAAGGCCACGAAGCAACGGTTCAGTTCTTCCACCAGCGTCTGCGGTGGGAGCTGTTCGGCGATCCGGGTGAAGTCCCGGAAGTCGGTGAAGAGCACCGATGCCGACGCGTAGTGCTTGGGCGTGGCGAACCCCTGGTCCTGCAACTCCCGGGCGGTTTCGGCGGGCAGGATGTTGAGCAGGAGGGCTTCGATCTGCTCCTTCTGGCGATTTACCTCGGCCGTGCGTTCCACCACCTTGTGTTCCAGGGTTTCGTTGGCCTGTTGCAACTCCCCGATCAACTGGCGGTTCCGGCGGCGCAGCGACAAGGCCTCCATGGCGTTGTCGATGGTAATCTTCAGCTCATCCTTGTCCCAGGGCTTGGTGATGTAGCGGTATACCTTGCCGGTGTTGATGGCTTCGATGATGGCTTCCACGTCGCTGAAGCCAGTCAGGATCATGCGGATGTTTTCGGGTTCCTCGGGCAGTTGTTGCAGGAACTGGATGCCCGTCATGTTGGGCATGCGCTGGTCGGTGATGACGAGGGAAATGGTTTCCCGTTCGATGATGTCCAGGCCTTCTTTCCCGGAAACGGCCGTAAAAATGGAGTAAAACCGCCGGAAAGCCGACTTGAAGACCAACAGGTTGTCGGCCTCGTCGTCTACGTAAAGAATCTTGTGTTTTTCGCTGACAGCTTCCATAACGAACAATTGCCAATTAACGGTGAACAGTAAACAACGAAACGCGTAGCTACCGCGCGCGTCGCCGATGAGGTGCGTTTAAAGCACGGATAACCAACGGGTACGCTGCCGATACATATGCCTCACGAAGCATGGTTAAGCAGTAACAAACGACGTTTAGACTTCCCCCCCGTCGACGCAACGCAGCAACGCTACTCATCAACTCCTTTACTCATCAACTCATCCACTCCCTTTCTCAGCCGTTGACGCTCAACGGTTCGTTGTTGAGGGGAATCTCAATGATAAACTCGGTGCCCTGGCCCGGTTCGCTTTCGACGCGGATGTTGCCCCGGTGCTTCTCGATGATGCCGTACGTGATGGACAACCCCAGGCCGGTGCCTTCCCCCACGCCCTTGGTGGTGAAGAACGGCTCGAAGATCCGCCGTTTCACTTCCTCCGTCATTCCCTTGCCCGAGTCGCGGATGGCAACCTCCACCCAGTCCCGGCCCACCTGACGGACGAGCCCGGTTCGGATGCGGATGGTTCCTTTTTCGGGGATCGATTGAATGGCGTTCACCAGGATGTTCATGAATACCTGATTGAGCTGACCGGGGTAGCAGTTGACCAGGGGAATCGCGCCGTATTCCTTCACAATCCGAATCCGGTCCTTGAGTTGGCTGGAAAGAATGGTGAGCGTGGAATCCAGCCCTTCGTTGAGGTCGGCTTTTTTGAGGGCGTCCTCGTCGAGGCGCGTAAAATTGCGCAGGCTCTTGACGATTTCCGTGGTGCGCACGGCCCCGTTCTTGATGCTCTGAAACAACTGTTCCGATTCCTCCACGAGTTCCTCCACGTCGGCTTCTTTTTTGAGCCGGGTCAGCCGCCCGAGTTTTTCCCGGTTGTCTTCCCCGGGTTGAAGGGCAAAGTATTCCTTGGCCAGGCGGATGATGTCCTGGTAGTTGGCCTTGAGCGAATCAATGCCGGCCGAGACGAAGTTGATGGGATTGTTGATTTCGTGGGCCACGCCGGCCGTCAGCTGGCCGAGCGAAGCCATCTTCTCCGACTGCACCAGTTGCGTCTGGGTGGTCTTGAGGTTTTCCAGCGTCACGCTCAGCTCTTCGTTGACCTGGTTGAGGTGCCGGTTGGTGGCTTGCAGTTCGCGGGTACGTTCTTCCACCTGCACCTTCAATTCCTGTTTCTGCAGTTCGATCAGCTTGTACTTTTCCACCTCCTGCCGCAGGGATTGCTTGGACAAGCGGCCCACCTCCATCAACTGCGCTTCCAGTTTGTGGTTGGTGCGGGCGGTCTTGCGCGCCAGGTAAATGGCCGTGGCAACGGGAATGCTGAGCAGACCGGCGTACGAGACAATCGCTTCCGTGGCCTGCGAGGTGGCCAGGACGTCCGTACGTTCGAGGAAGAGGAAGAGCACAAAAATGGCAAATCCCATCACCCCCCGGCCAATGATGCCGGCGTCGTGCCGGCGCTTCCACAGGGCCTGTCCGATCACCCGCAGTCCTTCCAGGGTACTGGCCAGGATGAAGCCCGACAAAGCGTACTGATCAATGGTTTTGCCAAGCCCGCGCCAGACCAGCAGGCCACACAACAACCCGCCCGCCAAGGCAATCCACTTGAACTGCCGGGGCAGGGAAGTTTGGAAAACCGAATACAAAAAGGCGTTGTAGGAAACGAAAATCAGGGACAGAAAGAAGGGTTCCCGGAGGAGGTGGTACCAAATGCCACTCTCGACCTGATGCGCGTTGCTTTGTAGAAACTGAAGCAGAAAATAGCCGGCCATGCTGCCGGTGAAAATGCTGTACCAGAGATTCTCCCGGCCGCGGGCGTAGAAGACGTACAACAGCAGGTGCAGGAAAGCGAAGGAAATGAGAATGCCAAACAAGGGCATCTCAAAAACGGCCGATTTCCGCTCCCGGGTCACTTGTTGGTCAACTGCTTTGCTCAGGTCCGCCAACCGGGCGTTGAATCCCGCGTAGCGAGCCCGCGAACCGTACCGGGCGCGGATGGCTTCCGCTTTTTCGAACGAGTAGCGAACGGCCAGCAGGTGCCTCGTTTGCCCGTTCAGGGAGAGGGCTACCGGAAAGTTATTGGGGTTGTAGGTCCGTTCCTCTCCCTGGTAAGAAGCCACCACGCCGAAACTGCGCACCAGTTGGCCGTCCAGGTAGATTTCGGAAGCCCCGTCGTGGGACAATTGCAGGGCCACCGTGCCGTTCCGGAGCGTAGAATCGATTTCCAGCCACAACCGGAACCAGCCAATTCCCGGCCAGGTGTTCGGGGGCAGTCGGTCGAGGGAAAACCGCGGGGCCAGGTTGGGCCAGCCCTGATCATTCCAGGAAGGTTTCGACCACTCGAAATCATCGCCGGCCCCGTATTTCCAGGGCAGTCGGCTCAAGTCGACGAAATCCTTCTCGCGCAGGCTGTCGGCCGAGACGTACGCCCGGTTCGACTGCCCCCGCGCCGGAACGAGGCCGAGCCCCGTGGCAAGCAAACAAAGGGTAATCCATGCGCTCATTGGCAGCGTGTACAGTTTAGTCGTTGGCGGTTGGCCAAGTAGTCGGGGCGTCCTTGCCATCCCCAACGGGGCGTTTCCTCAGTTCCGGGTTTCGTCCGTTGCTTGCCGCAGGGCCGCCAGCTGCTTGTTCTGGGCCCGCAACCGCCGGCAGAGGATTTTCAGGATCTCGCGGGTTACTTCAATGCGGTCGGCCATGATTTCGTAGAAGGTGGGCTGATCCAGGCGCAGCAACAGCGTATCTTTCAACGCCGTCACGGAAGCAGAGCGCGGTTCGGGATCGAGCAGGGAAAGCTCCCCGAAAAAATCCCGCCCGGAGAGCTCGGCCAACGTGTACCCGCCGTCGTGAACGCGCACGGCCCCTTCGTGGATGATGTACATGCAGGTGCCCACCTCGTCCTTCTCGAACACCCGCTCACCGGCCTTCACGGATACTTCCCGGACAATGGCGGCAATGTCCACCAGCACCTCCTCGGAAGTTTCGGCAAAAATAGGGATGGTTTTGAGAACCATGACTTTCTCGACGGTCAGGAGGCTGGTATTCATCGGCTGGTGGCTAAATTGTTTGACGGCGCTTCCGGTTGGAGCACCGTTGCGGGACAGAGAGGAAGTATACTCGGGATGCAGGTGGGTGAGGGTCCACCAGGCCGTTTCGGCAATGAGCGGCTCCGACCGGGCGGTGGCTTCCTCGAACACCCGCGCTACTTCCTCCCGGAGCGAGGCCAGGGAAAGCGCCCGGATGGTGAACAGGGCCACGGCCCGCGTCCAGGACCCGACGGCGGGTTCCTTTCCCAGCACCAGACACCGCAGGTAGTCGGGCAGGTTCCGTTTCGGATGGGGGAAGTGGGCCCCCAACTGCCTGGTCAACCGGGACCCGGGCAAGTCGTCGAACAGGGGCAGCAGGGTCTGGTGCAGTTCCTTGGACAGCAGCACGTCGAGCATCTCCAGCGCGTTGGCCCGCTTTTCGGGCACCCGCAGGCTGTCCCGGGCCCGCAGGATGATGGAGGCATCGTAGACGAAGGAAAGCAGCCCCAGGAGTCGGTTCTTCAATTGCCCAAGCTCCTCCCGCAAAGCCGCCCCCATCTTTTCCAGGTCCGCCGCCGGATCGGGCGGGTATGCCTCCAGGGCCTGCCCCGCGTTCAGGTACCAGGCCGCATCCGTCAATTCGGCCCGAATGACGTTCAGCACCGTTTCCCGCTCGCGGCCGACCGCCTGGTAGCGGGCGGTTGCCAGCGAATGGAGTACCTGGTTGCGGACCGCCACCACCGGGTGGTGCAGGTGAGCCTTCAGCAGATCGATCGCGGACGGTCCCCCGATCCGGCCCGCGACGTGGCTCAGGCGGCGCAGCCGCCCGGCATCGGTGCCGGAAACCGCTCCGGAGCGGGCAAACTCTTTTTCGAACGCCGGCATGACGGCTTCGCCCGCTTCCACCAGCGAACGGCTGGCGGCCTCGAACACCGGCGACCAACCCACGGCCCGGATCATGAGCGGGAACAGGCGCGGGTTGCGGATGCTGCCGCAGGCCCGCAGCGCCGCCAGGCGCACCTCCGTAGCCGGGTCCTGCAGCAGGCCGAGCAGCGGATGGTAGAACTGAGCAATGCCCACTTCGCCGATCACCGCCGCCGCCAACGTCCTTTCTTCGGGAAGGGAGGAGACGATCAAGCGGGTCAGGTACCCGCCCGCCACGATCACCCCGCTGATCCCGCCCGATCGGATCAGACCGACCAGGGCTCCTTTCCGGGCCTCACCATCCGGGTGTTCCAGCCACGGGCTGATTTCATCGATCACCTCCGATTCGCCCAGCGCGCAGTAGGTGCGGATGGCGGTCTTGCGGATGGCCGGCACGGCTTCGTGGTTCATCCGTTCCCGCACGGCCGTTTGCAGGCCGGTCAGCTTGAGGCACTCCACTTGGCTGAGGGCTTCCTGACGCACTTCCGGGGTAGGGTGCGTCAGCAGTACCGCCAGGAAACGGTCCGGCGAAAGGTTGGCCTTGGTGAGCAGGCTCATCGCGTAGAGCACTTCGCCCGGGTGATCACTGCGTAGTTTGTTCCGCACCAGTTCGAGGGAAGCGGCATCGTTGAGCACCAGGGAACTGCCCCGCAGCAAGCGGTTGGCCAGGGCTTCGCCCAGCGTCCGCAGGTACGCCCGATTGGCCAACGTCAGCAGCACCAGCCAACCCGCCAGCACGGCAAACAGCAGCCCGTTGACGAAGGCAAGCCCAAAAAAATCCGACCGGGTCAGTCCCAGCAGCACCAGCCCGGTCAGTCCCACGGCGAAGGCTTCCACGAAGCTGATGGCATCGTGGGCCGTGAGGCGCAACCGCTTCGACAAAGGTTGCAAAAGGGTCAGGAAGGCGGCGTCGTAGAGGGAATTTTTCAGGGCTTTGCTGATAAACATCATGCCCACCCATACCCACAGCACGGCCGTGGCGGTCGAACTGGCCAGGCCCGCCGCCATGCCGACGAGCGTGGCGGCCAGCAGGCCCAGGGGAAGAACCATCAGGGCCAGGTGGATGCCAAACCGGCTCGTCAGGCGGCTGTAGAGCGCCGTCTTCACCAGAAAAGAGACCAGTTCCGCCAATCCGAAGAAAATTCCCAAGAAAGCCGCGATGCGCGTCTGTTCCCGGAACTGATCCTGCACCTGGCTCAGGAAGGCGAAGTCAACGAAGATGGCCGCCACCGTGGCGAAAAGGGTAACCAGACCAAGCAGCCGGATAAAGTCGTTGCGAAGGAGGCCCGGCGGCGCGGCGGATTCCGCGTCCGTTTCGGCGGCTTCCAGGTGCGATCGTCTTTTTTGGATGATCAGGCCCAGGCAGAGCAGGGAAAGCCCGAATCCCCCCACTGAGATCCACAGCAGGTTGGGGGCCCCGATGGAAGACACCAACGCCGACGCCAGCAGGTACCCCGTTACGCTGGCCGGCAATTCGCCCGAGCCCACCACCCCGAGCAGCCGCTTGCTCTGTCGCACGTCGAACAGCAGGGCGGACAAGCGCACGAAATCGGAATTGGTGAGCAAGACCATCACCCGGTGCCAGACCATGAGGGCGAAGGCCAGCCAGGAAACCGAAGTGAAGGCCAACGCCAGGCGCAACGCCACCACGGAGAGCAGCAGGGCCAGGGCTTCCACCACCGTAGCCCGCGCAAGGGACAAGTGCTTTTCTACTTTCAGGTACGTTGCCATCACCAACAGCAGCATCCCGGAAGCGATGATGTAGAGGTAGGGAAAGCGGTCGGTCGGGAGTTCGGTCAGGAAGATGGCCCCCGCCGCCGTCAGGAACACGGCCAGGGCCAGCGCCTGGAAAAAGGAATACAGCCAGAGCGTGCGCACGATCCAGCCCTCGCCCGGCCGCAAGTTGAGTAAACGCTCGATGTGGAGGGAAGCCTTCATGGCTACACCGCCAGCAACTGCCGGATTTCAGTCAGGTGTTTCTGCTTGAGCAGCTCCCGTGCCGCCCGGGCGGTGGGGGTGAAGTACCGGTGCTGCTCCAGGAACCGCAATTGAATCTCGTTCCACTGCCGCTCCGAACGGATCAGGCCGTGTTCCATTAATTCCCGTTGCAGGCCCTGCGCAATGGCGTGAAAGTCACCGCGCCCCAGGTAATCCAGGTCGGCGTCGCACATTACCCGTTCCAGGTGCGTACGCGGGGATTGCGGGATGCGGGTAGCCAGGATGATGCCCCCCACAATGCCTACCTGATCGGCCGAGTAGCCGAACCGGGGCAATGCTTCCCCGGCAATGCGCACGGCAATGGGTTCGTTGTCCTGGTATTGTTCCAGGAAACCCGCGTCGTGGTAGTAAGCGGCCGTACGGAGCAACGTCAGGTCGTTGCCCGCCACGTTTTCCTTTTTCGCCAGCTTCTCCACCGACCGGCAAACGTCCAGCGTGTGGTGCCAGCCGTGGTAGTGAAGGTCCGGGGCAAGTTCGTTCCGCAGACGTCCGACGATGTGGTTTTTGGCTTCGCTGAAATTCATTGCATTACTTTGAACGGGAGACACCTACTCCGCACCAACGCGACCGTCCGGGCAACGGACCAAATGTAGTTTTTTTTGGGGAACTGCAAAATGGCTGGCCGGGGATTAGCGCAACCGATTTCCCGAAATGAGCGATTCCGCGGAAAATAGTTTTTTGGCAGTTACGTTTACGGATCGACCTCTGTTCTCCGCTGCTTATGCATCGTCTCTTTTGGACCGCCGGCTGGTTGTTCTTGCCTTCCTGCTCACTGGCTCAATTCGCCCGGTCCGTCCCCCCGCCGTCGGCCGTCCCCGCCCGCCTGGCCCCCCCGGTGGAACTCTACACGCGCGGCTACGGTGCCATCGTGGGCGTGCAACAGGGCCGGTATACGTTTCTCGAACTGGGCGGGGAAGCCAACTGGCGGACGGTCACGCTGTCCCACCCGCGTACGTACGGCGTGGGTGGCAACCTGGAGTACAACTTCGGACGGGGCGTGTTGGGTTGGAAGGCCTTCGGCTGGGTCCGGCCCGGGCGGATCGACTTCTCCTACGGCGCAAACCTGGTTTATTACACGGACTTCGATCGGGTTCGTTTCGGGATCGGGCCGTCGCTGGGCTACAAACTGCTCGGCTTTCACTTGCTGGCCGGGGCCAACCTGCTGGCCGGCAACCGCGCCATGACTTCCTACAATCCCTTTTACTTCACCATCCGCTACTACGCCCCAATCCAGAAAAAAACGGGCTTCCGGAGGAGTAAATGAGTTGATGAGTTGATGAGTTGATGAGGCTTCTTTTCAATCCATTGCCCAAATTCATCCGTCGATGCATTGCAGCGACGCTACTCCTTCATCCATCAACTCATCAACTTCCTACCTCACTTTCGCATCGAAGGCGCCGGTCAGGATTTTGCCTTCGCGTTTGATCTGCACCCAGATGCGGTAGTCGCCCGGCTCGGGGAAGGCGTAGGGGAAAGCCACGGTGGATGCTTCGTGCCCGGCGTGCAACGGGTCAGCCGACGCGGGGGCGTGGTTCATTGCCGGCATCAGCAGGGCGTTCCGGTCGGTTTCGTTCATGGCGGCCAGCCTGGATAGCACCTGGTCTACGCTGTCGCGGAAGACCTGGGTGTCGGGTGCCGCAGGAGCGGCTCCTTCGGCGGCGATCCGGGATTCCATGAACTGCTGCTGGGCCATCGAGTACGTACCCACCGGGTGCAAGTGAATGAAAACCCGTCCGTCGTCGCGCAGCACCGCCGCGTGACCCATCATGCCCAGGTAGGGTTCCAGCGCCGCGGGTTGTCCCGCCGCCGTTTGCACCCGGAAGGTCAGCGGATACACTTTGCCGGCTTGCAGGGCCCCGCCCGGGGATTGCTCCCAGGTGATGAGCGAACCGTCGGACAAACGCGTTCGGATGCCCGGGCTGCCGCACAACACGGCGTTGCTGTCGGCCAGCAGCGGCTGCCCCGATGCCAGCGGATTGGTCACCACGTAGGTGTCTTCGGTATCCCGGCGCAATCCGGCCGGGTTGAATGACGCGAGCGCAACGGAGACGTTGGGTACCGAGATGTCCACCGTATCGGTGATGGTAACCGGAAAGCCGTTGCGGAAAACCACGTCGGCGTACACCAGGTAGCGTCCCGCCGGTACGTTCGGCAGCGCGACCTGAAAAGTGACCGTATCTTTCCGCACCGGGTGGAGGTGAGCGAACACGTCCAGGGTACCCTGCCGCACCAGAAACAGGTGCATCAGTTTCCCGTGGTCGGCAACCAGGTAGCTCAACCGCTGATCGCCCACCGAAGCGGTGTCCATCCGCAGGGTCAGCACCCGCTGGGCGTCGGGCGCGTCCACGCGGGCGGTGGCGGTGATGGGCCGGTACATGAACCGACGGTAGTCGTCTGCCCAACCGTTCCACCACGCGCTTCCCCCGTAGAGAATCAATCCGCAAAGCAGGGTGGTGACGCCCATCGCCACCAGCCGCTTGCGCCGGAGGGCGGGGGTGAGGGCTTCGCCGGGTTTCAGGGTGCCGTCGCTGACGCTGGCACCCACGGTGGTGACCATCAAGGCCAGCAACAATGCCCCCAGTCCGGCCAGTATCCAACCCAACTGCGCGGGCATTTCCCGCTGGGCCGTGACGGCGGCCAGCACGGGAATCGACGCCGTTCCCCGGCCCGCCGCGCCTTCCACCGCGATGCGCACGCTGGAGGAGCCGCGCCACATCAGCCAGACCAGGCCCTGGTAGTGTCCCGGCTGCCCGGCCACCGCCTGAATTTCGTCGGGCGAAGGCGCTCCCTCGTCCCCGGCCACCCAGTGGATGGGCTGCACCGTCACCCGCCGGACGCCCGCCCCCTCCACAAAAACCGACAGTTGGGCCGTACCCGGAATCACGTCGGGGGGTTGTACGTTCACCAGAATCCGGTACGGTCCGGCCACGCCCTGGTAGACCACGCCCGGGCTGCCGACGTGGGCGTTGGCGAGGGAAAACGTGAAGAGCAGGCAGCAGGCGAGAAAACCCCGTATCTGCCGTTCGTTGGTAGGTTGGGTCATGGTCAGCGTTGAATGTTTTGCATCCACTTTCCCCACGCCAAGCCGAGCCGGGCCGAAACAACGCCGATCGCGAGGGCGATTCCCAAGCCCTTCAGCAAACCAGGGGTGCTCTCCAGGTTCCAGGAGGCGTACTTGAACCGGTATTCCCAGGTCGGATCGTTGCCGAAGTACCACGACTCCTGGCCGAAAACCCAGCTGCGCCCCACCGGCGACATCAGCAGGTTGCCCATCGGCCACTGCACGGCCAGCAACACCACCAGGAAGGCAAAACCCATTACAACCGACAGGAGCCAATCGTTTTTCCCCGCGAAACGATTCAGCAGCCAGTCAAGGGCCAGGGCCGGAAAGACCAGCAGCAGGGGGAAGTGAAAAGCCTGGTAGTGCGTGAGGTGATTGAGGACCGGACCGAGTTTGGGCTCGGCGGGAAACAACGGCAGGATCCACACCAGCAACGCCAGGATGGCCGAATAAACGCCGGCGGTGGCCGTAGCCGCCCACCGGAGTTGGGATGCGCGCGCCGCCGCCACCAGCAACAGGGGAAAAACGAGACTGGCAACCTGGTAGAACGACGAGTGGTGCATCGAGAACCGGTCCAGCGAGTCGGAGGCCATCGTGAAGAGGGTAACCAACAGCAAGCCCGCCGCCACCACGAACAGCAACCGCCAAGAGAAGTTTCTTCTCTCAATCCGTTCGAGTGACCAGCCGGACGGGTTTTCGTTCCGGTTCTGCAACGCCAAAACCCCGATCATCGCTCCGAACTGTACCATCATAATGCCCAGGGCCAACACCACGTGGGGCGGCGAGAGGATGACTACGTCCAGGCCGTAGGTGTTGTGCCACCAGTCGTCGAAGGGCGCGGAGGTGAGCATGGCAAAAGCGCCCCAGATGCAAAACAAGGCGCCCGTTGAACCGTGGAAGATGCCCCAAAACCGCACGCTCTGGCCCTTTTCGGCGAGGCTGCCGGCAAAGCTAACTTTCAGGACTCGGTAGCCGGAGAAAACGCCGGATACCACGGCGCCGAGGTAGATCAACAGGTGCGGTGGCGAAAGCAACCCGTCGCGGCCGATGCTGGTGTGCCAGGAAATGTCCCAGATCAGGCCTACGATGATGCACAACGAGGAGAATACGGTGGCTTCCATGGATGGGGCTGGATAAAAATGGAGGTTAACGCGGGATGGTTCGAAAGGTAAGCATAATTCAGGATCACCCGGTTGGTTCAACGGTGAATTACCGGATTGATGCCAAGACAAGCGGGCGGGCAAATACCCCTACGCGGAGAGGGAAAATTTTCAGTTGGTCCCCGGAACGACCTACGGTAATCGCCTGGAAAACGCTTAACTAGCTGGAATACAACTAGACCGGTGAATGCTTCACGAAAATTAACTCCGAAATTCTTCTCTACCAAGCCGACGATGGCAAAACGGCATTGGAAGTGCAATTGCGGGATGAAACCACCTGGCTTAGTTTGAATCAATTGGCTGATCTGTTTGGGAGAGACAAATCGGTCATATCAAGGCACTTGAAAAATATTTTCGAATCCGGTGAATTGAGCCAGCCGGCAACTGTTGCAAAAAATGCAACGGTTCAGCAGGAAGGGGGCCGACAAGTGATCAGGGAAATTGATTACTTCAACACTTCGTGGTTAAGAACCATTCCTTCTCCGACGGCAACAAACGCATCGCCGCCGATGGTTTCTGGACCAGAACCGAGCCCTCTACAAACCCGACGGAAGCCGCCGCCTGGCCGAACCGGCCGGGGATGTTTGCCTGACCCAGCGGTGGATGAAAAAAACAACGGGAAGGCACGTTCTGAAAGGCTATAAAACAGGAGAATGCAAGGCTTGCCCCGGCCGTTGAAAAAGGTCGGCGGCCAGGCGGGCATCGTGCCCGTAAATGTCTTCCCGGAACTGCACCGTTCCCGTGCTGTCCTGCCAGGCCGTGAAGTAGGCCAGGAACACGGGTATCTTCGTCTTCAACCGGATGTATTGCTCTTTGCCTTCCTTCAATGTCTGCTGCACTTTGGCCGGCGTCCAGAGCGAGTCGCCCCTCATCAGATAAGCTTGCAAAGCGAAAGGGTCGCTCAGGCGGATACAGCCGTGGCTGAAACCCCTTTCCGACCGGTTGAACATCCCCCGGCCCGGCGTATCGTGCAGGTAGATGTCGTAGGAATTGGGTAAAAGGAATTTGATGCGTCCCAGCGGATTCCCGGGTCCGGGTTGCTGACGAATGGTGTACCGGAAATTGCTGGCCGTGGTAGTATTCCAGTCGATTTGCGCCGGATTTATGGCCACATTGCTGACCTCGGCGAATAATTCCATCCGGTGGTTCGGCAGGTAATCGGCGCTGGCCCTTAACTTGGGCAGCACTTCACCCACGGCGATGCTGTGGGGCACGCCCCAGGTAGGATTCAGCACCACGTATTCGATCTCGTCGTCGAAGATGGTGGTGGCGGTGGCCGCTTTGCCCACAATCACGTCCATCTGCCAGACCTGACGGTTATTCTCAAACACGTGCAGCACAAACTCCGGGATGTTGATGCCCAGGTAGGTACCTGGTTTGCCGGCCGGAATCCATCGCCAGCGTTCCATATTCAATAGAATCTGGTTAATTCGTCGCTCAACCGGCACGTTGAGTTGTGCCAACGTTTTCGCGGTAAGGGTGCCCGTAGTCGCCAGCCCGTGCCGTTGCTGAAACTTTTTGAGTCCCTGCGTCAGCGATTCATCGAAGGTGGAGTCGATGGCCGCGTCCCGGGGAATGTCCTGGGTGAGTTGCAACCTTTTCTTCAGGGCAAAAATAACTTCCCGGTTGGCTTCGTCGGCCAGGTTTTGGTACTGCCCGGCGGGAAGTAGCGGCCAGCCACCCGCTTGGGCAATCTGCCGGTAGGTTTGGAGGGCTTTCCGAAGCCGCCCGTATTCCCGGTGGAGGGGTTCGAAGGTTGCAAAGGATAAGCTGCCGTTCAGCAAGGACACCAAAATGCGGTGGTAATCGAATGATTTACCGGCAATGAACCAGCGGGCTTTTAAAGGATCAATCTTGCCTTTCCACAACCGGGGTGCGTACGTAAGAAACGAGGCCGTCAGCAGTGCGTCCAGTTCCTGCCGGAGTGGTTGGCCGGTGATTTTTTCCGAATGGACCGAATCGGTGGCTGCCAGGTAAAGCCGTTCCAGGTCTTCCGAGTAATACTCCTTCGTCGGCAACCCATCGTCCTGGGCGTGGTTTACCAGGTTGATAAACATACTGGCCAAGGCGTGCATCGTTCCCCCTTTCGACCAGACCAGGGCGTAGGGCGAATGGTTGCCAACCGTGTCGGCGTAGAACCGGATCACGCTACCGATGGCAATGGAGTCCAGGTTGTATTTCTGCAATTGCTGCCGGATGAGCAGGCTATCGGTTTGCTCGGTTAATCCAGGCTTGGTACCACCGTTCGATGGGGCGGTGGCTTGGTCAGTCTTCTTCCCCGCGCAGGAAAAACACCAGGCAAGGAGAAGGACTGGGTAAAAATATTTCATGGGATCAACAGCGCACGGATTCGTTTCACAAGGATGAGAAGACTTGGTGAATCGGTTGTCGGCAGTAAAGTTACGGCGTCAAGTAAACGCCGACCGAACAATTGTTCATCAAAATATAACGATAAACAGATAGGTGCTTAAATAGCGTCGGCCTGTAAAGGGGGTTCACGCCAAGACCGCCAACAAGCCTTTGCGCAGCGTACGCGTCACCCTGCGTTTGAAGGCGTTTTGATTCCGGATTACGAGTCCGATACCCCCGATGAAGTGGCAGCCAAGGAGGAAAATTTCCGGGCCTAAGCCAAATCCCACTGGCAGAACACGGTAGAGAACATCCCCGCCGAATACCCGGAACTGGCCGTGGAATCGACCGTAGTGAATGGCTTCGTGGGTGAGCAAATTACTGCGGTGGCGCGGACTCACTGGGTAGCAATGGTTGCGATGGGCACCGTAGGAGTGGGGTGGGGGAGAGGAAGTACGGATGGGAAGCAATACGACCGAAGTAATTCAAAAAGCACCGTGCCCGGTACTGGCCGTACCCGATCAGGCCCACGTGCCTAATGCGCCATCCGCCAAAGAGTTAGTAGATCAAGCAATCACGCAGATCTGAAAATAAGCCGCCGTTTCTCTTTTGCGGAAAATTCTACATTTTAGTACCAGTAAAAAGGAAAATCAGGGCTGATTTTCGGGAAAATCAAACGGTTTTGCCCCGAAAATTCAGTCGATGGTCAGTAAAAAAGCACGGCTGTCCTCCACTGGTTTCCAAAAAAGAAACGGCTGGAAAATAAGCAGATACACAGACTGGCAATTGACCATCAGCAAGTTAATTCAAGAAAACGGGGTGGATAATGCTGCTCGGTTGCTGGTCAACCACCAACCATCTTCAGCCCGCGCGGCGGACGCTGCCCGAACCGCTCGACTGCACGTTGCGGACGCGGGGCTTGCCCTTGTAGCGCACGTCGCTGGCCCCCGATGCCCCCACCTTAAGTTCCTCGTCGACGGAGACTTGCGCGTCGCTCGAGCCGGACGTTTCTACCTCGGCGCGGTGGCTTTGCAGACCGTAGCCCCGGTAATCGCTGGCTCCGCTCAGGTTCACTCGCTGGTTGTCGGCCCGGCCCGTCAGGGTGAGTTCACTGGCGCCCGAAACGGTGGCCCGCAGGGTTTTGGCCGAAAGGGCCAGGGTCACGTCGCTGGCGCCGCTGACCGCCAGGCGGAAATCGTTGGCCACGAAGGCCGATGCTCCCCGCACGTCCGTGGCCCCGCTCACGTCCAGGCTCGTCAGTTCGGGGCAGGTAAGGTAGACGTTGACCGGCTGGTTGCCCCGGGATTTCCAGTTGAACTTCTTCTCCCGGTGGATTTTCAGTACTTCCCCGTCTACTTCCGTGATGATGCGGCTTTGCAGGTCCCCGTCCGTTTCCACCGTCACCGACTGCGGACTGCCCGGTTTGATGAATACCCGGAGCGCCCCGCCCGCTTGCACGCCCCGGAAAGCGCCCACGTTGCGGGACTGCTTTACCTGGGCAAACGCGGCGGCGTGGAGCAGGCAAACGAGGACGGTAAGCGCGGCGATGCTCGGACCGTGGGATGCGTGGGCCATGGGGGAAGGGTTTGGGGGGGAAGGTTTTGGTGAAAAAAATCCATGGGTAAGATGACGGATGGGAGACGAAGGTTGCACGCGGCCGCGTTTTATTTTCCGGGATCGCCCGCCACCACCAAAGTTTACCCGCGGAACGGTAAGTTCGGTGTACCTTTGGGACACCACCCGGTCTTTCTTTGCTGCGGCGTTCCCGCTATCTTTGACCGAAACCAGTCGACGTCTGCCATGCGGTTCCTTTTTCTCACGGGTTTACTGCTGCTGAAAAGCGGTTTCGCGCCGGGTCAGTCCGTCGACCGTCCGGCGGCGGAATCGGCTTACCAGGAAGCGGTGGCGGCGATGAACGTCGGCCAGACCGCCCGGGGCTTCCAACTGCTCGACCAGGCCCTGGCCCGGCAACCCGACCACCACGAAGCGCTCTACGCCCGCGCTTACTACCACCACGCCAACGGCACCGACGAAGAAGCTATTCGGGCGTGCCGGGTTTTGCTGAGCGCGTATCCCGGCGACACCGCGGCCTTCCTGCTGCGGGGGCAAGCCAACGCCGAACTGGCGCGCTACGAAGCGGCCGAGGCCGATTTCCGCCGGGCCTGGTCGCTCGACAGCACGGACTTTCACGTCCACAACGAGCTGGGACACCTGTTTTACGCGCAAGACGACTACGAACGCGCCCGGATGCACTTCGACCGCTCGCTGGCCCTCCGGGCCAACGGTTTCGCGCACGAGTACCGGGCGCGGATGCTCTACAACGAAGCGCAGCCCGCCGCCGCCCTCCGGGAAGTGGAACGATTGATTGCGTTGGAACCCGGCAACCCGGATGCCCTTCGGTTGAAAGCGCAGATTTTCGTGGCCATGAACAAGGACGGCGAAGCCATCAAACTCTACACCGGGCTTCAAAAACAAAACCAGCTTACCGAATACGACCTGCTCAACTGGGGCTTGATCTACTATTACCAGAAGAAATATCCTTCGGCCCTGACCTACTTCGCCATTCTCAAGAAGCACGACGTGCCCGACCTGTACTACTTCAAGGCCCTGACCGAATACCGGATGCGGAAATTCGAAACCGCGCTTCAGTCCATCGACCAGGCCATTGCACTGGCTGACCCGGAAGACGAGGAAAGTGCGCCTTACTTCCACGACCGGGCCCTCATCCAACAGGCCTTGCCCCCCAAAAAAGGCCCGCGTCCGAATGCCGGGTCCGATTACCTCCGGGCGGTGGCGCTCACGCCCGAAATCGTGGACGGACGCAACTACGGGGGCGATACGCTGGAACTGCTCGGCAGTGCCAAACAGGCCCTGCGCGGCACGTACACGCCGCGCCAGCTCGACAGTGCCCGCGTGCGCGGCTACCAGCGGCGGGCCACGCGCCTGGCCGACGGGGACGCGTACCCGGAAGCCTTGGCCGAAACGGAAAAAGCTTGGCGACTCGACTCCCTGGACGCCTACACTTACCACCTGCGGGGAAGGTGCCGCCTGGCGGAAGAAGCGTACGCGCCCGCCATCCGGGACTTTGAACGAGCCCTGCGCCCGTCCGGCAATCCGGTGGCCGACCAGACCTACCACCTGCGCGGCCTGGCTTACGCGGGGCTGGAGATGTACCCGAGGGCCGTGGCCGACTTCGACCAAGCCATCACCCTCAACGGGGGCGAAGCGGAATACTTTTACAACCGGGCCTTTGCCCACGCCGGGACGAACGATTTCACCCGCGCCCTGGCGGACGCCACCCAAGCCATCGAACTCCAACCGGCCGAGAGCGAATACCGGCTGGGCCGGGCCGAGTTCTACCTGGGCGACGGGCAATTCGACCAGACCCTCGGCGATTGCAACCACGTGCTGGCTACGGAAACCGACAACGCCGACGCGTACTACTACCGGGGTGCCGCCTACGAAGGGCTGAAAAACTATTCCCTCGCCCTCCGGGAATACGCGCAGGCGCTGCACCTGGACCCCGAATTCACCGAAGCCCGGCAGGCGTTGGAAGAAGTGACCCTCAAGGCGGGCAAATGAGGTGCCGGGGCTGACAACCCGACGCTTCAACCGCCAATGGCCGAGACCGCGCAGCCGGCTAGTCCGCAGCGCCAGTTCGACCGCCCCAAAAACCGGGTCAACCCGCACTTCCTGTTCAACCGCCGCCGTCCGCTTCTTAAACGCTGCGTGCCATGAACGTATTGATCATTGAAGACGAAGAGTTAGCCGTCCGCAAACTGACCAGGTTGCTGGGCGAGGTGGATCCCACGCTGCAAGTGGTCGGCACGGTTGCCAGCGTACGGGCCTCGGTGGAATGGCTGCAAACTCATCCCGCGCCGGACCTGATCCTGATGGACATTGAACTGGCCGACGGACAGAGTTTCGAAATTTTCGAGCGGACGACCGTGGCCGCGCCGGTTACCTTCACCACTTCCTACGACGAATGCGCCCTGCAGGCTTTCAAGGTCAACCGCATTGACTACTTGCTGAAGCCGATCAAGCGCCACGAACTCGAAGCCAGCCTGGCGAAGCACCGGCGGCTCCACAACCAGCCCGAAGCGGCCCCCCCCGTGGCCATCGACGCGCTGATGCACCAACTCCGCCAGCAAATTCAGCCCACGGAAACCCGACGCCGGTTCCTGGTGCGCCACCTTTCGCAGTGGGTGCCGGTCGAAGTGACCGACATCGCGTACTTCCATTCCGCCGAGGGCGTGAGTTGGTTCCGCACCCGCACGGAACAGCGATTTTCGGTGGACTACACCCTGGATGAACTGGAAGCCACGCTCGACCCGGCGCAGTTTTTCCGGGTCAACCGGCATTTCATCGTCGGCATCGGCGCGGTGCAGCAGGTTCACCCGTACTTCAGCCACCGGCTCCGACTCACGCTCAAAACCAGCGCCGACGAAGAGGTATTGGTCAGCCGCGAACGGACCACTGACTTCAAAAAGTGGATGGGAAAGTGAGCGGCCGTTGCGATAATTCGATCAAGGCGTTCGGCGTATTTTCCAGCAGTGCCTTAACCGCCAGCAAGTCGGCGTGGACAAACTGTTCGAGCTGATGCACCAGCAAGGGAGCCATCAGCCGCTGCCAGCCTTTTAATTCAATGCTCAGTTCAAACGTAACCCGGGTGAGTTGGTCAACCCGCTCGAAGGTGCGTTGGTCCCAGAGCGCCAACGGGCCACCCAGGCTCTCGTAGGCCACCCGGCGGTTGAGGGCGGCCGCCGTTACTTCGGCCTCAACCGCCATCTCCTGGCCCAGTAGCTGCACCACCTGCTGAAGCCGCAGTCCCGCCCGCGCCAGCCCCGGCGCCGCCTGTTCACTGCGCTGCACCGTCTTTCGCCAGAACCCGTCAAACGCGTAACAGGCCATGACCCCGTAGACGTCGGTCAGCGGCGCGGCAATCAGTTCGGTACGGCGGGCGGTAATCATGCCGGTGGCGGCGGTTGACTGACGATGTATTGCTCGGCGGCGGCCAGCGACGCCAACAAAACCGTTGGAACCCGGGAGTCGGGATGTTGCTGAAGGGCCTCCGAGGACAGCTTGGAAAACAGATCGGGCGACAGTACGCTGATGTTGAAGCGCAGCCCCGCGTCATAGGCCTGGTTGAAAAATTCGTTGACGATCCAATCGACGGTGCCGGTCCAGGCCGTCTCGAAATCTTTGGTATCGTGCACGTGAAACCGACAGGCGCGTTTTTGTCCTTCGGCCCGTTGCCAGTGCAACATGCGCAGGGTGGCCTGCTTCAATTCATCATCGGTACAGAAGCCGCTCCACCGCATAAACAGGTAGTTTTTGTCGGCATTGTAGGTCAACTCGGCGTATACCTCGTCAGCCGCATTGCGGGCAGTATGAATAAGCATCATTCCATCGGATCGGGGTTAGCGGACAGGGCCGGGTTGGTACGCTGGTAGCGGTCGAGCGTTTCGGCCGTGACGCCGAGGTAGCTGGCCACGTACGGGGGCGGCACCCGCCGGAACACTTTGGGGTGTTCGTGGAGCAGGCGGTTGTAGCGGTCTTCGGGGCTGTCTTTCAACAGCGACGCTTCCCGCTGCTCCAAGCGACACAACTGGTCCTGCAACAGCAGTTGCGCAAACCGCTGCCAGACGGGATGATGGCCACACAAGGTCATCACGTCGTCGTAGTTGGCTTCGAGCAGTTGCGTTTGGGTGAGCGTCATAACGTGGACGAAGGAGGGGCGCTGGGTAAAAAAGCTCACCAACGACCCCAACAACCCGTTTTCAAACACGAATTCCTTGGATACCTCCCAGCCGTCGAGGTCGTAGAACAGCCGCCCGCACCCCTTCTCGACGAAGGCAATGGTCCGGCAGATATCGCCCTCCCGGGCGTATAACGCGTCGGGCGGCAAAATCCTGGGCTGAAGAATAGCCCGAAACGCGGCCATTTCGTCGGGACTGGGACGGGCAATGCGCTCAATGTTAGACAGAACCCGTTGCATTGGGACAAAAAATGAGTTTGTTCCGCTAATATGAACAAGAAGACCAAGTTTACCTAATTTTTATGGTCTGCTTCCCCTGCCAAGCCACGTTGCGATCAGCAACCCCGTCGAGCAATCGCCGTTGCCGGGATGACCACCGGTAACTGGTCGGCGGTGACCACATTCCGGAAAGTGGTGACGTCTTCATCAATAAGCAATGGTTCGTCCGTTTCTCGGATTGTAAAAACGGCTCATTTTATTGGAAACGGCCTTTTTTTTCTACCTTGAACGCCCGACCGCCGCGTTCGCATGAAGTCTTTTCTGCTGCCTCTCTTTTTGCTCGGGTGCCCGGGGCTGGCCCTGGCCAGCGGCGATCCCTTTCCCATCGGGGCGCGTTCGTTGGGCCTGGGCAATGCCGCCGTCACCCTCTCCGACCACTGGTCGCTCTTCAACAACGTGGGCGGGTTGGCCGGTACCGACCGTACCGCCGAGGGTCGGCGTACAGTAATGTCGTCGTTCAGCGGTCCGTACGGCGTGGCGGGCCTGTCGGTGGTGGCCGTGGGGGCGGTGCTGCCCACCCGTTACGGCACCTTCGGAGTGGGCGTCCAGCGGTTCGGGGATGAACTGCACCACGAGCACCTGGTGGGCCTGGCCTACAGCCACCGGCTTGAGAACGTGAGCCTGGGGGTGAAGATCAACTACGTGCAGATTGCCACCCGCGGGCTGGGCAGCCGGGGAGCGGTGGCCATCGAGTTTGGCGGGGTGGTCCAGTTGCTGCCCGAACTCCGCTTCGGTGCCCACCTCTACAACCTCAACCAGGCGAAGCTGGCCGCCTACGGGGACGAACGATTGCCCACGTTGATGAAGGCGGGGCTTTCTTACCAACCGGGCAAGCAGCTGATGATGAACGCGGAGGTCGAAAAAGACGTTGATTTTCCGGCCGTTTTCAAGGCGGGCCTGGAGTACGAGATCGTCAAGAAAGTGCACCTGCGGACCGGCATCAGCGCCAAGCCCTTTACCAACCACTTCGGGGTGGGCCTGCTGCACCGCAACCTGCACTTCGATTATGCCCTCACCACGCACCCGCAACTGGGTTTTTCGCACCACCTTTCCCTGGCGCTGGGATTGGAAACGAAAGCAACGACGACGGACCGATGAGCACGCGCGCAACAATGCGGTTCACCCGGCGTTGGTTCGGAACCCGGTGCCTGGCAACTGCCCGCCGTTGCCCCCCGCTGGCGTTCGCTCTGTGGTGGCTCTTTGCGCTGGGTGGAAACGAGGGGCGGGCCCAGGCGTATCCGCGCAAGGAGATCGACCTGGAAGCCTTCGTGCAAAACTTGTTCGCCGTCCAGAACGAGGACGTGAACTACGAAGACCTCTACGAATCGCTTTTCCAGCTCTACACCAACCCGCTGGACCTCAACGACGCCACCCGCGGGGAACTGGCTTCCCTTTACATCCTGTCGCCCGGGCAGATCAACAACCTGCTGGCTTACCGTCAGCGGAACGGCCGCCTGTTGTCCATTTACGAGTTGCAGGCCGTGCCGGGTCTCGATTTGCCGACCATCTACCAGCTGCTTCCCTTCGTAACGGTGCCTTTCGTCTCCGCGCAGGACGACCCGCGCTCCCTCTGGCAGCGCATCGCCGCCGAGCCGAACAATTTCCTGTTGTTGCGCTACGACCGCGGGCTGGAACGACGCAAGGGCTACACCGCGCCCGACACCGGTTCGAACGGCCGTCTTAGCGGGCGCTACCTGGGTTCGCCAGACCGGTTGTACGCGCGTTACCGCGTGAGCCACGCCAAGGATTTCAGTTTCGGCTTCACCCTCGAGAAAGACGCCGGGGAGCAAATCACCTGGGAGCCGGCCACCCGCCGCTACGGGGCGGACTTTTTTTCCTTCCACGCCAACCTTTCCCACCGGAAACGCTGGAGAAACGTCCTGCTGGGCGATTACCTGGTGCAGTTCGGGCAGGGAATGGTGCTGGCGGCGGGTTTTTCGCCGGGAAAAGGGGCCGAAAGCGTGGCCACCGTCCGGCGCAGCAACCTGGGCATCCGGCCCTACTCCTCGGTGTTGGAAGCGGGCTTTTTCCGGGGGGGCGCCGCCACCTACCAGCTGAGCCGCCGCTTCGACCTGACGGGCTTCTACTCGCGCACCCGTCGCGACGCCAATCTGATCAGCGGGGGCGATTCAACGGAATCCGAAGCGGACTACATCAATTCGCTGCTGGTCACCGGCTTTCACCGGACGCCCAACGAGGTCGGGGCCAAAGGCAACATTCCGGAGCAGAACCTGGGGGGTAATCTGTTGTACCGCAGCACCGACCAGAACCTACAACTGGGGGTCACGTGGCTGCAAACCACGTTCGGCCAGCGGCTGGAGCGGCGTCCGAACGCCTACAACGGGTTTGAGTTCAGCGGCCGGCAGAACCACGTGGCCGGGTTGAGTTACGCCTACAACTGGCGGAACTTCAACTGGTTCGGCGAATGGGCGCGTTCGCGGAGCGGGGGCATCGGGGGGGTGTCGGGCTTCGTGTCGAGCCTCTCCCCGCGGGTGGAACTGGCGATGCTCTACCGGCACTTCGACCGGAATTTCCACAGCTTCTACGCCAACGCGTTCGCCGAGAACACCCGCCCCATCAACGAACGGGGCACCTACTGGGGCGTCCGGATCACGCCCCACCGGAGGGTTTCCCTGGCCGCCTACTACGACCACTTCCGGTTTCCCTGGCTCAAGTTCCGGGTGGACGCTCCCTCGCGGGGGTACGAATACCTGCTCCGTTTCTCTTACCGGCCCAACCGGGTCCTGCTGCTGTACGCGCAGTTCCGGGAAGAAAACAAGGGCCGTAACCGGGCCGGCAACGTGGCTAACCTGAACGCGGTGGTGGACAGCCGGCGGCGGAATTATTTGATTAACCTCGATTATACGGCCTCCCGGTTTCTCACGTTGAAATCCCGGGTGCAGTGGGGTGATTACCAGCCAAGGGGCGGGCCGTTGACCCGGGGATTCGCGCTGGTGCAGGACGTGAACGTGGAAGTGGGCCGGTTGAAGCTGGGAACGCGCTTCGCCCTCTTCGACACCGACGATTACGAAAACCGCCAGTACGTTTACGAAAAGGACGTGTTGTACGGCTTTTCGATCCCGGCGTATTACCAACGCGGCCTGCGGAATTACTTTTTGCTTCAATATCAGATTAACCGACGGATGGATGGCTGGCTGCGCTGGGCGCGCACCAACCTGCGCAACGCGGATACCGTCAGTTCGGGCCTGGAGGAGATCAACCAGCCGCGCCGCACCGACGTACACGTCCAGGTGAGGTACCGGTTCTGACGGGGTTCGGGCCGGGAAATAAGAGGTAGGAAGTGAGAAGTAAGAGGGAAACGGTTGTGGCATTTCCTGGCTTCGGCTTTCGCCTCCGGCGCGGCGTGGCCAGCCCGTTCGTTCCCTAAACCGGAAAAAAGTCCCATGCTTGACGAGTATTACCATCTGTTGGAGGTGACCCCGGAGGCCAGCCTGGAGGAAATCAAGCGGGCGTACTGGCGGCTGGCCAAGCAGTGGCACCCCGACGTCAACCCCTCGGCCGAGGCCAAGGAACGGTTCATTCGCATCCACCAGGCCTACGAAATCCTGGTGACCTACCGCTGGACCGACCAGTCCGTTCCGCTGACGCCGGACGGGTCGGCCCTCCAGGGGGAATTGTTCGGCCAGAACTTCCGCTGGGACCGCAACCAGGACAATCGGCGGGAGCGGGTGGCGGCCTTCGCGCGGGTGCAGTACGAGGAATTTCGGCGCAACAACGAACGGTTTAAAAATTCACTCTGGTACTGGCCGGCGAAGGTGTTCACCTACTTCGCCTGGATGGTGGGTAGCCTGGCCGGCGTAGGTTTCCTGTTCTTTCCCTTCTGGGTGGCCTTTTCCCTCCAGCAAACCAAGGTTGCCCTCACCCTGTTTCCCTTCTCGCTGCTGGTCTCGCTGCTGGGACTGGCCATCGTCGGGGCCGCCTCCCGCTTCAGGCGGGAGTTGGAGCAGCGGTATTTCTGATTCCGCGGCCGGCCGTAGCCCTTTGCGGTAGGCCGGTGCTGGCGGGTTTCGTACCCTTTTGGTTATTCTTTTCCCGGCGCTCAAATCCCGTCGGTACTCCCGTAAAAATAATGCGGCCGTCTTTGGTGGTTCCGTAGCGGGGGGCTGTCGGCTCGCTACGGAACCGCCCGGCGCACCAGACTGGCTTTCCAATCGGGCGCGGGGCCGCCCAGGTGCATTCTTCGTCTGACCACCGCAATCCCCCCGTTTTTCACTATACTTGTTTTCTGGCTTCTCACCCCCCGAAAACCCTACCCGAATGGCACTCCGCTGGGCAACGTTGCGCAAGAACTTAACCTTTCAGGTACTGACGGCCATCGGACTCGGCATTCTGCTGGGTGCTTTCTTTCCCCGGGCGGGGGCGGCGATGAAGCCGGTCGGCGAAACGTTCATCAACCTCATCAAGATGGTGATCGTGCCCATCATCTTCCTGACGGTGGTGTTGGGCATCGGCAGCATCGGGAACCTGAAAAAGGTGGGGCGGGTAGGCGGCAAGGCCCTGTTGTACTTTGAAATCATCACCACCATTGCCCTGGTGATCGGCATTGTGGTGGCCAACCTGGTAAAACCCGGCGCGGGAGTAAATACGGCCGCCGTGGCAACGGCCACCGTGGGAAAAGGAGCGGCGGCTCCGTACGCCGATCAGGCCGCCGAGATGGACTGGGTGGCTTTTTTCACCCACATCGTTCCCGCCAACGTGTTCGAAGCCTTTGCCAAGGGCGACATCCTGCAGGTCCTGTTCTTTTCGGTGCTGTTCGGGTTGGCCCTCACCAAGCTGGGGGCGTACGGCGAACCCATCCTACGTTCCTTCGAACGCTTCTCCAAGGTACTCTTCGCCCTGCTGGGCATGGTCATGAGGCTCGCCCCGCTGGGCGCTTTCGGCGGGATGGCGTTTACCGTCGGCCGGTACGGCGTGGCCACGCTCTTGCCCCTGGCGCAGCTCATGGCCGTGGTCTACACCACGATGTTCGTCTTCATCTTCGTGGTCTTGAACGGCGTGGCGCGCCTGTTTGGCTTCAGCCTGTGGCGTTACCTGGGCTTCATCCGGGAGGAAATCCTGATTGTGCTGGGTACCTCCTCGTCGGAGTCGGTGCTGCCCCGGATGATCGACAAGATGGAGCGCTTCGGCTGTTCGCGGTCGGTGTCGAGCCTGGTTATTCCGACGGGCTACTCGTTCAACCTCGACGGCACGACCATTTACCTGGCCATCGCCACCATTTTCCTGGCGCAAGCCTTCGGCATTGACCTGAGTTTGGGGCAGCAACTGACCATCATCGGCATCCTGATGGTGACCAGCAAGGGCGCGGCGGCGGTCACGGGCGGTGGCTTCATCGTGCTGGCTTCCACGCTGGCGGCGACGAAGGTGATTCCGGTGGAAGGGCTGGCCCTGCTGTTGGGTGTGGACCGGTTCATGTCCGAGGCCCGCGCCATCACCAACCTCATCGGCAACGGCGTGGCCACGGTGGTGGTAGCCAAGAGCGAGGGGGAATTCGACGAGGCAAAATACCGGCGGGCGCTGGCCGGGGAAAACGAGCCAACCGAAACCGTGGATGAGCTGATGAGTGAAAAATTGAACGGATGAACGCGTCTCTCGCTCCTGGTTTTACGCATTTCTATTTACTCATCCGACGGTGCATTGCATCGACGCTACTCATCCACTCCTAGGCTCATCCACTCAAAAAAATCTTTCGACGGGTGTGATTTTTTTATCCTTCCGGCTACTAACCGTTCAGGATTAACTTCGAAAACGGTGGAAAAGGAGTTTGTCAATCTACTGAACGCACACCCGGGCATTCTTTACAAGATTTGCCATTTGTATTGCGGGGACGAAGAAGACCGCAAAGACCTTTTTCAGGAGATGGTGCTCCAACTCTGGAAGGCTTTCCCGGCTTTCCGGCGCGAAGCCAAAGCCAGCACCTGGATGTACCGCGTCGCCCTCAACACCGCCGTCTCCAACTTCCGCCAGGGACGGCGAAATCCGCGCCCGGCTCCCTTGTCTTCCGCCGCGCTGCAGATTCCTGATCTGGCTACCGGAGCGGCCGGGCACGAGGAGATGGCCCAACTCTACGCGGCGATTGAACACCTGACCGCCGTGGAAAAAGCGCTGGTGATGCTCTACCTCGACGAGAAAACCTACGAGGAAATGGCGATCATCCTCGGCATCGGCAAATCGAACGTGGGTACCAAGCTGAGCCGTATCCGGGCCAAGCTGGAGAGAATGATGAAACCCGTTGCGCGGTAGGCGGATAGCCACCGGCGGCCTGGTGAAGATGCTTGCGTGGTGGACTTGGCTGCCCGAGCGGATGCTGACGACCAATAACCAACAACAAAGGATAACCAACAACGGACATGAACTTAGACGAAATGAAAACCACTTGGCAAGCGTATGACCAGAGGATAGCGGCCACCCACCAACTAAGTGAACGCCTGGTGCGCTCGATGATGAAGGACAAATCGAAAGGAACCCTGGCCCGAATGAGGCAGGAACTGAGGCTGGTTTCGGTTATTTTTACGGCGGTGATTTTTTTCTTCTCCGCGGTCATCCTCGGCAATGCTTTCGATTACACCCACTGGCTGGAATACATTCCGACGGTGCTGTACATGCTGCTGGCCAGCACGGGATTGGTGCTTATCCTGGGAGAGTACCGCCAGCTCCGAAAGGTCAACCTGACGAAAGAAAACCTGCGGGAAAGCCTTCGATTGGTGATCCGGTCGCACGAACGGTTTGGAGCAGCGTTGGGAAAGGTGTGGAAGTTGTGCATGGGGGCCGGTTTCCTGTTCGGGGTTTCCTTCGTGGCCCGAACCATCCCGAAGTACGGATGGGGCAAAGCCTTCCTCTTCGTGGGTGGTCAAGCGCTCCTCATCCTCCTGTTGTACGCAGTGGCCCGGTGGCTATTCGATGCTTTCCAGGATCCGCATACGGCCCAACTGAAGGAGAACCTGCGGGAGCTGGAAGAATTCGACTCCAATTGACGGGGATTTAACAGGAGGTAATCCAAGCGGCCCGATCAAGCCGAAATAGCACTGGGGAAAAGAAATGCTGCGGCTCGAAAACGAACGGATACCGGCCATGATTGGGCGCGGTTGCCCCGCGCCGGAACGCCTGATTCACGCAACCAAACCGCTCGTGCTACCCCCTTCTCAACGCGCCGGCTAGCACGCTCCGGATGCTCGTCCACTTCACCTCCGGGTAGCGATCATTGTCGAGCGGTTCATTCTGGACGCTGAACATGCTGTGCAGGTACTGCGTCTGTTGCCAGCCAGGGTAGATTTCCTGCTCGCCCTCGGGATGCGCGGCGCGGTCGCGTCGGTTGTGGGCGGCGAGTTCCTCCCGACTGCCCATGCGGACCAGTTCGAACTTCTCCTTGGTCACCTCCCCCGCGACCGTTACCAGCTCCTTGGGGCTGATTTGGAAGCTGGCAATGCGCAGAATCCTCGGGGTGGCGGCGTCCAGCGCGGCGGCCGCCGTGAACGCCGCCGTGTCGTCCATGGTCGTAAAATCCACCCGCCAATCGGGGTCTTCCCAATAGCCGATGCGCTTCTGCTGGAAGTCGAGCAGCGGAATATTGTAGGTCAATACCTCGCCGAATGCCCCGTTGAGAATCGAGGTGCCCGCGATGGACGTCTTGTCGAGGTGTTCATTGAACGCCCGCCGCAGATCAAAATTGCGGTTATCGCCGACTGAAAGCCTGGTGAAGTCGCTCGAAAAATCGGATGGAATGAAGCGGGGCACGCCCGCCGCGATGGCCGCTCCGAGCAGGACCGACTGGGTTTCAACGATCACGTCGTGCAAGCCCTGCAGCGCCGAGATGACGCAGGAGGCTCCCGCGCACGCCCGCGTGAGTTGAGGCACGTCCGACATGTCTACTCGGAAGACCTTCACCCCGCGTTGCTCAAGCTTTTCCACCTTAGCGCGGTCGGTGCCGGAACGAACCAGGGCGCGAACATCCGCGCCTCGGTCGAGCAAAGCATGAATAATCCGTCCGCCGAGATTACCCGTCCCGCCGGCTACTAGAATTGTCGTTGTCATTGGTTGGTTTTCTTTTACGTTTCACGAAATTAAAAATGAATATTTTGAGTAGCGTTTTCGCTCCTCACCCGTGCAGGACCAACTGATGGCAAATCAGTGGCAGGCCCGTTATCCTAGTGGTCCCAAGGCATTGCGCAGAATGACGCAGTGAATGAGGGTGGGAGTGATCGAAGCGTCAGGCCGGCCGGGAGGTGGAAGTCGGGCCTTGGTTGCTGGTGAAAAAAAATAGCAAGGTACGGTCGATGTAAAAAGTCTGGCCGAGAAAGTTGGTTGCAAAATGCCTCTGGATTTGCTGCTCCAACCGTCGTTTGGCTTGCGCAACTCCTTGACCGATCACTTGGGGTATTTCCGGCCGGTCGGGAACGTAGCCCGCAAAAAGGGATTCCCCCAGGGATTCAAACATCACCGTCAAACGTACGTGCATTGCCATGGGGGAAAAGGTTAGAACGGCAACAACCAGGTTTCGCCGGAAGGCTGTTTTGCCACGCAGGCGCGGGACAAAAGGTAGTATAAACACTGACTCGCCAAAAATAAGTAAAAACACGGATATTCTGGCGTCAAATGAGGTAATACACCAAAGAGCGATTGCGTACGTCATTTAAAACAGGTGGCCATACAAGGCAGGAAAGCCCGGCCGGGCGCAGCGGGTAGCCGGAGGGCGATCCGTTCAAAGGCGTGGCGTACGAAGCAGAAGCAGTGAACCGTGGGTGCTTAAGAAAAGGGTGCCGGCCGCCGTTGGTAAGAGATGGAGTTGGGTTAAACCGCCCCTGGAAGGTGTCCAAACGTCCGCAAGGGCGTGCCGGGGTAGTTGCCGTCCGTGATCCGACGAAACAAGGGCACGGTCCTGCCCACCGGCATAATGGCTTCCAGTTCAGCCAGTATTGGTTGTTGGCGTAAAAAGAGGTGAATGTTTCACTCTGCGAAGGTACTGGGA
>JACMKY010000101.1 GCA_014379925.1 Cytophagales bacterium
GACCTTGCCTTTTGGCCTGGGTTCGCTTTGGGCGGGTTCGGGGGCCAAGTACAGCTGGCGGGGGGTGTGCAGTTGTGCCTCGAAAATCCAGCCCAAGCTAAGCATCCGAAAACACCAGCTTTACCACTACGCGGGATTTGACAACCGCCGCGTGTTGATGAAATGGTACAACCGTCATCCTCAATCCGTTGACATCGGTGGCTACGCGGAAACCCGCACGGAATCCAAGGTGAAGCATCCGGTTCCCGACATCAGCAGCCGGGTTGCCGTCTTAGCAGCCATGTGCGACACCACCACGCCCAATTCGGCCTATCCCTACAACGTGGCCGGCGCCTTTGGCTACGGTTGGGATGATCTGGCTACCTACAACTCGCCCGCTTTTATCACCGCCGCCCGGCAGACCACCACCCCCACGCGAAGGGTTCGCGTATCGAACGAGGAGGATTTTTTCCGGGACATTGAGCAGACGTACCCCAACCTCCCGGCGCAGGCGGTTTCCTTCGGCAACGAATGGGATTTGTATTGCGCGTCCATGAACGAAACCACCGCGCAGGTTCGGCGAGCCACCGAAAAACTCCGCTCCGCGGAAGCCCTCGCCGCGTTCGTTTCGCTCAAAGACCCCACCTTTGCCAACGACCTGACCACCGCGCGCAACGCGGCCTGGGAAGCGTACGGCCTCTACTGGGAGCACGACTGGACCGCCGACGGGCCGGTTTCCCGCCCGGAACGGGCGGCCTGGCAGGTAAAGCTTCGCCATCAGATCGGCGGCTACGTCGACACGCTCCACCACCGGGCGATCGCCGCCTTGGGCCAGCAGCTCAAAGCCGCCCGCCGCCCCCGGTTCTACGTGTTCAATCCGCTGAGCTGGGTTCGCAATGACGTGGCTGATTTTCCCTTTGCCGACACCACGCCGGCAAGGGTCATTGACCGGCAGACCAATGTCGAAGTTGCCAGTCAGCTGATTAGCAAAGGAGGAATTCAGTACCTGCGGATCTGGGCCGAAAAGGTGCCTTCCGTGGGGTATAAAGTCTTTGAAATTCGGGCGGGCATTCCGGCCCGCCAGACTTCGGCCGCGCGGGTAAAGGGTGAATTTATCCAGAATGCCTACCATCGCCTTCGGCTCCGCAAATCGGGCGTAATCAGCGACCTGTTTGACCGCCAGGCCGGAAACCGGCCGGTAATCCGGACCCTGGATGGCCGTTGGTTCAATGACCTCGGATCAGCCAACGTCGACGCGGGTAACCCGGTCCTGGTTGAGAACGAAGGGCCGGTATCGGTTACGCTCAGGGCCGTTTCCCCGGATCCCATTGCCCATTCGGTTCGGGTGACGCTGTTCGCCAACAGCCCGCGCATTGAAATCGAAGACAGCATTCGGGCCAACTTTGCGGACGTGAAAACCTGGGCTTTTTCGCTCAATCTGAATCACCCAACCACGCACCACGAAGAACTGGGCGCGGTTCTGACGGCTAAAAAAGAAACCCGGGGCGGTGATTACGCCAGTCAGAACGCCCGCTACGACTGGCTGACGTTCAACCACTTCGCTGACCTTAGTGAGCCGGACTACGGGGTAACCCTGTCCAATCAGGATTGCAGTTTTTTTAAGTTAGGCCAGAGCACCCCCGATTCACTTTGGGAGCAATCTTCCCAATTAATGGCCTTGGCGGGCGGGCAGGTGGACGGACCGGAACTGGGTATTCGCAATCAGAACGGGGCAACGGCCTTTCGCTATCAGTTTGCGCTGACCACTCACCGAGCGGCTTTCGATGCGCTGGCCGCCATGCGCTTTTCGCTCGAACACCAGAACCCATTGGTGACGGGAGCAATTACCGGTTCAACCGACCGCTATCCCGCCGTGACGCATTCGCTGTTGCGTATTTCGGACAAAAATGTATTGCTCTGGACCCTAAAGCCGGGCGAAGAGGGCATTGACCACGGCCTGATCGCCCGGTTCTGGAACGTGAAACGTTCAACCGTTTCCCCTGCCATCCGGCTGGCTCAACCCATCCGTCGGGTCTGGCAGACCACCCACCTCGAAACCAACGAGCGGACTTTGAGCCCGACCAAAGGCTACCTGGAAGCCAAGTTCGCCCCTGGTCAACTCAACACCTACCGTCTTCAGTTGCAACGATAGAAAGATGAGCGGAACGGGCTCGTACGGGGAGAGCGTGCGCTTTGGTTATCAACCCGGAAAATAAAAAAGGCAAATCAAAGAACGCTGTAAGAAATGAAAAATACTTAATAAAGAGCAGATTGTCAACACTTTGGAACACATAGAATCGTTAGTCCCCGACCTGTGAATCTATCACCCGAAAGGGAACAATTCTCCACCAGCATAAAATGATGGCCCAGTGCTACGACCGCTACAATGATTTCTGGAAGTACACTTTGCTGGAAGGGGCCGAAGCGACGTTGACTATTCCCGCCTTGTCCATCGAATGGAAGTTATCCGCAGTCTATGCCAACGTCCGGTTGGTTACGCAGTAAGGGTCGGTTTGAGCGTGGTCTTTCACTGCTTGCTGGTGTTTGATCCATCGGTACGACGCACCGGGCGGAACGGGCAAGCTATTGCTGAATGATAGCAGTCAACCTTGGCGTTTGTGCGGGTACTCATCCAGCATCCGCTGAACATC
>JACMKY010000102.1 GCA_014379925.1 Cytophagales bacterium
CCTGCCCTTGCTCGACGGCTCGTACACGAGTCCGGCCAACGAACTGAAAACCGACCAGGGCATCGCCTCCAAAGATCCCTTCACCCCGGACGCCGGGAACCTCGATCCCCGTTTGGACCATTCGATCGGTCGCCGTGGATTGCCCTTCCTCGATTGGCAGCCCCACCCGGGCTTCGACTGGATCCGCGATCAATCGTTTGCCGGACCCTATACCCAGAAGAAACTTTCCTACTACAAAGCCGACCGGGGCAAATATCAGGACGGCAGTTCCTGGACGCCCGGTTACCAGTCAATCAACTTCATGTTCGTTCGTTTTGCCGACGTGCTGTTGTTGGCGGCCGAAGCCGAAGTGGAAGTGGGTAGTTTGGCCAAAGCACTGGAGTACGTGAACCTGGTGCGGGCAAGGGCTGCCAATTCGGCCGGTTTCTTGACCCTTGCGGACGGTACCCCGGCAGCCAAGTACGTAATTACTCCCTACCCGGCTTTCGCCAGTCAGGATTTCGCCCGCCAAGCCGTGCGGTTCGAACGCAAACTGGAACTGGCTTTGGAAGGACACCGCTTCTTTGATTTAAGCCGCTGGGGCATTGCCGAGCAAACCCTCAATGCTTACTTTGCTTACGAGGGAGCCAAATTGACCACCAACCTGGGCGGGGCGCGATTCACTCCCAACCAGGATGAGCTCCTGCCCATTCCGCAACGCCAGATTGACTTTCAAGGGGCGGACGTCCTGAAACAGAACCCCGGGTATTAATTGACCTACCGGTCAAAAAAAGGCAAGCGTTTGCTTGCCTTTTTTTTTGGGGTAACTTTAACGAATCCGACCGGTATTCGTCACCCGTTGCGCGCGTGAATAGACTACGATGACCAAACCACTGACGCATTTTTTGGGGCTGCTGCTGCTGGGCGGGCTGGCGGCCTCGTGCAATGCAAAGAAGCCCTTGTTCAGTTCGATTCCCGCCGGAGAATCCGGCATCACTTTTTCGAACCGGATCACCGAAAACGACACGATGAACATCCTCGATTTCGAGTACGTCTACAACGGGGGTGGGGTAGCCATCGGCGATTTCAACAACGACGGAAAACAAGACGTGTTTTTTTCGGGTAACCAGGTGTCCAACCGGCTGTACCTCAACCAGGGTGACTTTGCTTTCGAGGATGTCACCCGGGCGGCCGGCGTCGGCGGCAACGGCAAGTGGTGTTCGGGCGTGGCGTTGGTCGACCTCAACAACGACGGTTGGATGGACATTTACGTGGGCGCCACCGTCAAGAAAACGCCCCAGGACCGGGCTAATTTGCTGTTCATTAACCAAGGTCTGAACCAGCAGGGGGTGCCCACTTTTCGGGAAGCCGCCCGGGAATACGGCATTGCCGACACGACCCATACCACCAACTCGGCCTTTTTCGACTACGACAACGACGGCGACCTGGACCTCTACGTGCTCACCAACACCATTGAGGTCTACCCGAATACCTACCGGAAAAAAGTGGCCGACGGCAGCTCACCCACCACCGACCGGCTCTACCGCAATGATTGGAGCGACTCCCTCAAACACCCGGTCTTCACGGACATCTCCCGGCAAGCGGGCATCCTGCTCGAAGGCTACGGGCTAGGCATCAACATTACCGACATCAACCGCGACGGGTGGAAGGACATTTACGTAACCAACGATTTTCTGACCAACGACCACCTGTACGTCAACAACCGCGACGGCACCTTTACCGACCAGTTGAGCCGCTACTTTAAGCACATCAGCAACTCGGCGATGGGCAACGACGTGGCCGACCTCAACAACGACGGCCTGGTGGACGTAGTCGCCCTGGACATGATGCCCCGCGACAACTTCCGGAAAAAAGTGTTGATGGGCGCCAACAACTACACCACGTACCTCAACAACGATGCCTACGGCCGCGTGTACGAATACGCCCGCAACACCCTGCAACTCAACCAGGGACCCCGACCCGGCAGCCGCGATCCGGTGTTCAGCGAAATCAGCCTGCTGGCCAACGTGGCCGAAACCGACTGGAGCTGGACGCCCCTGGTGGTGGACTTCGACCACGACGGCTTCCGCGACCTGATCATCACCAACGGTTTTCCGAAGGACGTGACGGACCGGGATTTCACGTCCTTCCGGGAACAGAGTTCTACCGTAGCTTCCAAGGAAATGATGCTGGCCCAGATTCCGGTAGTCAAAATCAAGAACTACGCTTTCCGCAACAACGGGGGCCGGCCCTCCGGCAACCAGCCTGCCGGGAGCCTGACCTTCAGCGATGTAACCGAAGCGTGGGGCATTGCGCAGCCGTCTTTCTCCAACGGGGCCGCGTACGGCGACCTGGACAACGACGGCGACCTGGATTACGTGGTCAACAACATCAACGATTCAGCCTTTGTCTACCGCAACAACCTGATGGAAAGCCAGCCCGAACGAGCCAACTACCTGCGCGTTCGCTTCCGGGGGAGCGCACGGAACCGGATGGGCCTGGGGGCGTTCGTGGAACTAAGTTACGGCAACGGCCAGCAGCAAGTGTACGAACACACCATCTACCGGGGCTACCTGTCGTCGGTGGAAAACGCCGCCCATTTCGGGCTGGACTCGGTTTCAACGGTTCAAGTAAAAATTATTTGGCCCGACGGTACCTCGCAAACGCTCCGGAACGTGAAGGCCAACCAGACGCTGACCGTCGACATCCGAAACGCCCGCCCGGTACCACCGTCCCCACCGCTTCGGCCATCCGGCCCGTTCACCGAGGTGACGGATTCGCTGAAAATGGCTTTTCAGCACGAAGAGCCGGAATACATTGACTTCAACGTGCAGAAACTGCTGCCCCATAAACTCTCGCAGTATCCCCCCGCCCTGGCGGTCGGCGACGTGAATGGCGATGGGCTGGACGACCTGTTCGTCGGGGGGGCCCGCCGACACCACGGCCGGTTCCTGGTGCAAACCCCGTCCGGTCCGTTCGAGGAGAAGACCCTGGTTCCCGCCGCCGCGGACGCCACCAAGGAGGAAGAGGATATGGGCACGCTGCTGTTCGACGCCGATGGGGACGGGGACCTCGACCTGTACGTGGCCAGCGGGGGCAGTGAAAGATCACCCAACACCCCGGCCTACCAGGACCGTTTCTACCTCAACGACGGCAGGGGAAATTACCAACCCGACCGGGGGGCGTTGCCGCTTAACTACGTCAGCAAGTCGTGCGTGCGGGCGGCCGATTACGACCGCGACGGCGACCTGGACCTGTTCGTGGGGGGGAGGGTAGAGCCCGAACGCTACCCGAAGCCGGTTTCCAGCTTCATTTTCCGCAACGACACGCAGCCCGGCCGGGTGAAGTTCACGGACGTGACCGGGGACGTGGCCCAAAGCCTGATGGGCCTGGGCCTGGTTTGCGACGCGCTCTGGACGGATTACGACAACGACGGTTGGGTGGATTTGATGCTGGCCGGCGAATGGATGCCCCTGACCTTCCTGAAGAACCAGCGCGGCAAATTCGAAAACACCACCGCGCTGACGGGAACGAGCCGGCAGGTGGGATGGTGGAACAGCCTGCTGGCGGGTGACTTCGACCGGGACGGGGATACCGACTACCTGGCCGGCAACCTGGGCCTGAATTCGTTGAACCGGGCTTCCGACCAGGAATCCGTTTCGGTGTACGCCAAGGACTTCGACGGCAACGGAAGCTACGATGCCATTCCCACGGCGTTTTTTCCGGACCGAACCGGGCAAAGAAAGGAATATACCTTTCACGGGCGCGAAGACCTCATCAAACAAATGATTTCGATGCGGGCCCGGTTTCCGTACTACAAGGATTTTACCCAGGCCACCGTTGATAAACTGCTGACGGAGGAAGAACGCAAAGACGCGCTGGTGCTGAGGGCCAATTATATGCAGTCCTGCTACCTGCAAAATACGGGCAAAGGACAGTTCAACGTGATTCCGCTACCCGTTCAAGCCCAGTTCGCGCCCCTTTTCGGCATGCTGGCCGACGACTTTGACCGCGACGGAAACCTGGATGCGTTGCTGGTGGGCAACGATTTCGGCAACGAAGTGATGGTGGGCCGCTACGACGCACTGAATGGCTTGCTGCTCCGGGGCGATGGGGCGGGGGGATTTACCCCGCAGACGACCGCCGCCAGCGGCTTCTTCGTGCCGGGCAATGCCAAGGGGCTGGTGCAACTGACCGATCCGAAAGGCAACCAGTTGGTGGTCGCTTCGCAGAACCGGGGCCGCCTGTGCGTTTTCCGGAACGACCGGCCCGTCCGGACGGTGCGTCCGCAACCCTTGGATGCTTACGCGCTGCTGACCTACACCGACGGGCGGAAGCAGAAGGTGGATTTGGCCTACGGCTCCTCGTTTCTTTCGCAGTCGACCCGGCAGTTGAACCTTACGGAAGGGGTGAAAGAAGTCGAACTGGTTACCTACCAAGGTAAAAAACGAAAAGAAGTCTTGTCACGGCTGTCGCAAAAGTAGACCAAACATGAAAACAAGTCGGTGGTGGATGTGGGGAGGGTGTTGGCTGGGCTTGGTGGGAAGCTGCCAATCTCCCAAACAGGTGGATACGGCTGGTTTCCAGCCGAACGACCCGGCCCTGCTGCAACGCAGCGTGAAAAAGCTTACGGACGTGATCGTCTACGACATCTTCTCGCCGCCCGTGGCCAGCCGCATCTACGCGTACACCAGCCTGGCCGCTTACGAGGCCATCCGGTTCGACCAGCCGCGGCAGTACGCCTCAGTGACGGCCCGTCTTAACGGGTTCGATTCCGTGCCCCAACCCCAAAAAGGGAAGCCTTACTCGTTTCCGTTGGCCGGTTTAAAAGCCTTTATGACCGTGGCGCAGAAAATCACGTTTTCCGTGGATACACTGAAAACCTTCGAAAAGGGTTGGCTGGAAAAGTACGCCGCCGTGTTGGACCAGGATACCTACGACCGATCGGTGGCTTTCGGGGAAGCAGTTGGCAAAACCGTTCTGGCGCGGGCCGCCCGCGACAACTACAAGCAGACGCGGGGATTTGCCCGCTACAGCACCGTGCCGGAGGAGGGAAAGTGGCAGCCCACCCAGCCCGACTACGCCGACGCCATCGAGCCGTATTGGCACGCCATCCAGCCGTTGGCCATGGATTCGGCCCGCCAGTGCGAAGCCCCTCTCCCGATTGCGTTTAGCCTCAAAAAAAGCAGTCCGTATTACCAGGAGTTGACGCGGGTCTACGAAATCGGGAAAAACATGACCGACGAACAAAAGGAAATCGCCCGCTTCTGGGATGACAACGCCTTCGTATCGCACCACACGGGACACGCCACGTTCGCCACCAAGAAAATGACTCCCGGCGGCCACTGGATGGCCATCGCCACCCTCGCGGCCCGTCAGACCAAAGCGGATCTGCCGAAGACCGCCCAAACCTACGCCCTCACGGCCGCCGCCCTCTTCGATGGCTTCATTTCGTGCTGGGAGGAAAAGTA
>JACMKY010000103.1 GCA_014379925.1 Cytophagales bacterium
AATCCGCCGCGAAAACGTTGCTGGAGCAGTGCATCGGTGCCACGTTTTCCATCAAAAACCTGGAGACCAAGCCCGCCAAGAAGTCGCCGGCCGCTCCCTTCACCACCTCGACTCTCCAACAGGAGGCCTCGCGGAAGCTCTACTTTTCAGTGGCCCAAACCATGACGCTGGCCCAGAAACTCTACGAAGCGGGAAAAATATCCTACATGCGTACCGATTCGACCAATTTGTCGGAAGAAGCCATTGCCAAGGCTACCCACGAAATCGAGCAGGCTTACGGCAAGGAATACGTGGAAGTGCGCCGCTACAAAACCAAGTCGGAATCGGCTCAGGAAGCCCACGAAGCCATCCGACCAACGGATTTCTCGGCCCTGAAAGCCAGTGCCGACCGCAACGAACAGCGCTTGTACGAACTGATCTGGAAACGAGCCATTGCCTCGCAGATGGCTGACGCGCGGCTGGAACGCACCATCGCCACCATTGCCATCTCGACCGTGCCCAACGAACTGGTTGCCACCGGCGAGGTAATCAAGTTCGAGGGCTTCCTGAAGGTGTACCTCGAATCGAGCGACAACGAGGAAGAAGAGGAAAGCAAAGGGATGCTGCCCCCGCTGGCCATTGGCCAACGGCTGGACCTCGACCACCTGCGGGCCACCCAACGCTTCTCCCGCCCCGCGCCCCGCTATACCGAGGCCAGTCTGGTGAAAAGACTGGAGGAAATGGGCATCGGACGGCCTTCCACGTACGCGCCGACCATCTCCACCGTGCAAAAACGCGGGTACGTGGTCAAGGAAGACCGGGAAGGCAAGGAACGCAGTTTCAAGGAATTCATCCTCAAGGACCAGCGCGTGGAAGAGCGGATGGGCAAAGAAATCACCGGGGCTGAGAAAGCCAAACTGTTTCCGACCGACATTGCCACGGTGGTCAACGATTTCCTGGTGCAGCACTTCCCCGACATCGTAGACTATTCCTTCACCGCCGTGGTCGAAAAGGAATTCGACGAGATTGCCGGCGGCCGGATGCAGTGGGCGAAGATGATCGCCACCTTCTACGACGGATTTCACCCGCGGGTAGAAAATACCCAGGAGATGGAACGGACAACGTCGGCCCGCGAACTGGGCACGGATCCGAAAACCGGCCGGCGGGTGTCGGCGCGCCTGGGCAAGTACGGACCCTACGCCCAGATCGGCGAAAACAGTGGTGAAGGCGAGGCGGAGCAGAAGCCACAGTACGCCAGCCTGCAAAAAAATCAGCGGCTCGAAACCATTACCCTGGAAGAAGCCCTGGAGCTGTTCAAACTGCCCCGCGAGGTAGGCCAGTTCGAAGGCAAACCGATGAAAGCCGCCCTCGGACGGTTCGGCCCCTACATCCTGCACGACAGCAAATTTTACTCGCTCACCAAGGACGATGATCCGCTGACCATCAACGAGCAGCGGGGAATCGAACTGATCGGGCAAAAACGCCAGGCGGACGCGGAAAAATACATCCGGGAGTTTCCCGAAAATCCGGAGGTGAAAGTGCTCAACGGCCGGTACGGGCCTTACATTGTGGTGGGGAAAAAGAACGTAAAAATTCCGAAGGGCAAGGACCCGAAGGCCCTGACCCTGGACGAATGCCTGGCGTTGGCCGCCGAAACCCCCGACAAGCCCGGCAAGTTCGCCCCGGCCGATAAGAAGGCAACGGCCAAAGCTCCGGCGGAAGAAATTCCCGCCAAAACGAAACCCGTTGCCCGGAAAACCGCCACCAAAAAAGTGGCGGCCAGCGCCAAGCCCAAAACCATTGCCGCCACGAAGCCCAAGGCCTTGGGGGTAGGGAAGAAATAATCGGGATGCGGAGACTGCTTCCACAGAAGAGCCGCGCAAAACCAGTTCAGGCAGTATTTTTTTAGTCAGTCATGGGTATTGATCTACGTCCTGAGACAGAGGCCGGCCGTAGCCAAACCTATCAGGTAATCAAACAAGCTTTCGGTCAGTAAGACGAAAGCAAAATGGTTGACCGTCTACGCCATACCGCTTCTTATTACAACCAAAAGTACCCGTCTCACCGGGGGGCCTGTACCTCGAATTGAAAGGTCTGGCTGCCGGCCAGACCGCTTCCCGAAACGCCCTGGACCACCACTGAGTAAACCCCCGGCTGGTCGGAGGCGTAAAAATCAAGTCCGTTTTTGCCCCCCCCACCCGTGACTACCTTCGGCGACCAGTGCAATAGGCTCCGGAAATCGGGCAGTCGGCTGGCGGTTTGCCCGGGAGTATCGTAGCGGGGAGCGTAGAATTCGCGTTGCCGCTGTAACCCTTCGTACTCCAGGATCAGGGAGCGGGGATCGAGCCCGAAACCAGCCAGGTCGCCGTTGGAGGTCGCGTAGCTGACAATGCCGTCGAAAACCAACGGACCCAGCACGTAGCTCCGGGTGACTACTTCCAGCTTCTTGATCTTCAGCGGGTCGAACGCCATGATCGCACTGGTGCGAAAAACGGGCACCCCGTCGAGCAGGATTAAGGGCTCTCCCTCGAAAAACAACCGACGGGGCCGGTTCAAGGCCTGGAAGTAGAAGTCGCCCTTTCGCTTGCGCACCTGCACCCCGGGCACGTATTCGCGCATGACTTCTTCCATCACCGTAAAGCGGGTGTAGTCGGCCAGCAAATACGTTTCGTCCGGGACGCCGTAAAAGGCGGAACTGTCGGTTTCGGGCGCCGCGTAGCGATCCGCGGACGGGGGAAAATACACCGCCTGCGTCTGCGCCTGGATGCTTCGCAACCGGAGCGGATTCTGTCGGCTCCGGGCCAGGTCCAATTCGGGAAGCCGGACGGAGGAAACGGCTTCGGCGTAGGGACTGTCGAGTTGGACCCGGTAGGCGCTGTCCCGTTGGGCATTGGTTTGAAGTACCAGGTCCCGGGACCCGTAAAGATCCTTGGTTTCGAACTGAACCTGACCGGCTTCGTCGCTCCTCGATCCGTACAGCCGCGGGTATCTACCCGGTGCCGACAAGTAGGCCAGAATGCCGCGGGCGGGAGCCCCGGACTGGGCGTGGGTCACCTGGCCCCGGAGAAGGTGACCCCCGTATTCGGGAATGAATGTAAAGGCCGGTGCGCCCCCCAGCACTGTTTCCCAGCGAAACCGGCGCCACCCGTGGGTAAGCATCAGGTTGTCCAGCGCCTCGTCCGCCTCGGCGCCGCGGTTGTTTAAGTAATGCGCCGGCGATTCCACGCCCCGCAGGTCGGAGGCCAGCCACAGGTAACTCCCCACCTCCGTCGGCTCCCCGGAGGCCAGGGAATCCAACTGGTAGACCGACACCGACAAGTCGGCCGCTACGGGTTGGCCCGCCGAATCGTGGGTAAGGAAATCGAGTCGTACCTTTTCCCGGGTGGCGTACTGCCCTTTGTCCGACCGGGCTTCGATGAGCAGGTTGGCAGTCGGCCGTTTGAAGTACAGCCGTTCGCACACTGGCCGCTTGTTGCCGTCGAAAATGGTGAAGTGGGAAATTCCTTCCCCCAACTGGTTTTCATCAACCAAGAAAATAGCCCTGCCCCCCTCGAGCGGACGCACTTGGGCCACTTTCGTCACCTGTCGGGTGTGCACCACCAAGTACAGCGGAGCGTACGGTTCAGTAGTCCCGGCCGGGGCGCGCACCGTCACGCTCATCCCCTTCGCGCCCGTGTCGGCCAAGTGCATGGCGTACCCCCGTTCGTGGACCGGGGGCAACCGGAAGGTGGTAACCTTGTCTTTGGCATCCGTGACCAGGGCCCGGTATTGCCGGTTACCCGCCGGCGTGAAGGTGAAGTGTCCGATCCCGAACCGCCGGGGCTTGAACCGGGCCACCGTGTCGTTGGTTTCGTCCAGAATCACCCCGCGAAAATCAATCCCCCGGCCGCGCGGATCGGTTCCCCGGAAAGCGACCTTGCCGGGAACGTCGCGCACGAGGTTGCCGCCTTCCGGAAAAAACTGTACGTCGTAGTCCAGCGAATCGGGCGGGGGCGACGGGCCGAGTCGCCGGGACGGATTAACCACGGTGACAACCGTCTCGAAGAAATAGTCGGGTCCGAAGTTTTTCATCCAATGGGTATAACTCCTCACCCGGTACTGTCCCGAAAGCAGGGAAGTGGGCAAGGTGAGCGCTCCGCTCCCACTCCCTTTTTCGAGCGTGATTTTGGTTTGCAGCACCGGCTTCCGATCCCGATCCATTACTTCCAGGTAGGCCACTTTGCTCAGGTCGAGCGGTCGGTGGAAGGTGCCGTCCACGCAGTAGACTTTGAACCAAAGGGTTTCGCCAGTCAGGTAAAAGGAGCGATCCGCGTGAACAAACACTTTTTCCTGGAGGGCGCGGTGACGGTAGTAGTCAAACTGCCGGAGCAGGCTCCGGAGGGTGTCGGCCTGACCGGAAACGTCCGCCGCGCAACGCAGCCACAAGGCCAGGAAAAGAAGCGTACCCCGGTAAATGGGCTTCATTGGGTAAAGCGTGGTTGTTGGTCGATGATAAGCACGTTGCGCGAAAAACCGACACTCCTTGCCTACTTGACCGGTTGATTTATAATGCTTTGTATTACCTGTGACTTACGTCGTTGCCGTGTAATGGCGCGACTTATGACTGCTTGGTGAACATTCCTATTTATCCGCTACCTTGCTCCCCAGCCAGTTGGCCCGGAAAGTTTTCATCTCCCGGGTAAGGGGCACCGACGCGTTTTCGTGAGGCACCACCTCCAGCAGCGGATTTTCGACGAAGGTAATGGAAGTGTTCCGGGTCGTTCCCCGGTGCTCGTAGCGGATGTTGACGGCATCGCCGGGTTGGTGCTTGGCCAGCACCGTCTGGTAATCGTCCGCGTTCCGCAGGGGCACCTCATCCAACGACACGATTACGTCTCCCCGGTCCAAACCGGCCTGATACAAGGGGCTGCCAACGAGTGTGCCCGAGGTAACCACTACCCTTTCCCCTTCCACCCCCACCGGCTGGCCCAGGTACGGCACGCCGGGGCGCGCTTTGCGCAGCAACAAACCCGCCTTAGCCAGCAGGGCCCGGTAATCGGCCACCTCGTGTCCCCGAACGTGTTGGCGGAAGAAGGCGTTGGCAAACGTTGAATCACGGGTCACGTTAATCAGGAGTTGTTGCAGGTCGGCCACGGTATAGGGCTTTTCGGTTTTGCCGTGCGCCTTCCACACCGCCCGCAGGTAATCGTCGAGCGTAAGGTTCCGGAATCCGGCACGGAGCGAAAGGTCGAGGGCCAGTGCCACCACGCAACCGTAGGGATAATACGAAGTGAAAACGTTGGCGAAATTGGTGGGGTCCACCGCCGTCGCCGCGTCCACGAAGGGGGCCTGCTGACTCATTTCCACGGGTGAAAACGCGTAGGTTCCGGGCGAGTTGAGCACGGCGTTGAGTTGCCCGCTCAGGCTCTGGGCGTAGCGTTGGGCATCGTAAAAGCCCGCCCGGGCCAGCGTCAGTTCGCCGTAATAGTTGGTAAATCCCTCGGCAAACCAAAGTTCCCCGCTCATGTTGGCGCGCTCGAAGTCGAAGGGCTCCAGGGTTTTCGGACGGATGCGTTCGACGTTCCAGCCGTGAAAAAATTCGTGCGCTACCGTGCTTAGCAACGCCTGCTTGTCCGTCCGCAGGGACGCATTGTCGCTGATGATCGTCGAATTGCGGTGTTCCATGCCGTCGCCGTCGTTACCCGGCAGCACATCCTGGAGAAAGGTGTACGTACCGAAATCGTAGTCGGGCAGTTCGCCGAAGATGGCTTGTTGCTCCCGCACCACTTTTTTCACCATGCCGAGGTATTCGTCCACGTCCCCTTCCGTGCCGTCGTGGTGAATGGCCAGCCGGAGGGTGAGCGGCTTCCGGTCAGGATTGGCCACCGTCCATTCGCGCAGGGAAAAATTGCTCAGTTCGGTGGGCGAATCCATGAAGTACTGTTGGTGGGGAGCGGTGAACACGTAGGGCTGCTCAGTGGGCTTCAGTTGCGTGGCCACCTTCCAGCCGGCGCTGGCCGGGGGTTGGAACGCAACGGTGACGGGCTGGTTTTCCAACCCTTTGGCCCACAAAAAGGTGGCGGGCATGTTCAGGTGGGCGTGGACGGGATCGATATCGGTGTAGGTACCGTCGGTCAGGTTGCCAAACAACGTGTACGCCACCTTCACCGTCTCGCCGTGGACGGGTATTTCCCAGGTATCCGGGTCCGCGCGCACCAAGGCCAGGGGAGCACCGCCGCCGTCGGTCGCCTTTACGCGGTAGATGTTTTTGGCAAACTCGTGGGTGGCGTAGCGACCCGGCGAAGAACGGCTCATCCGCACGCGCAGGGGGGCCGGGGGTAATTGGGAAAAGGTAGCCACGATTTCCGCCTCGTGGTGGGCGGCGTTGGGGAACGAAACCTCGTACCGGGTACCCTGGGCGCGGAGCGAGGGGGTGACCAATAGCAGCAAGCACGAAAGCAACGTTTTCATTCGGTGATGGGGAAGTGCGTTACGGGTGTTGAGTTATGAATGGAGGGGCCTGGCTTTTGATTTATGACTTACGACTGCTTGGCTCCCCGACCCGGTTGATTCAGAAAGCAAATCCCGCCCGGAGGGCCAGGCGCTGAAAATTCGCTTTGGTATCGGTGCTGCCGAATTGGTTATCCGTCCGGAAAGAGGTCTTTTGGGAACGGTAGCCCACGCTCAACAAAAAGCCCGTGTTACGGTTGAAAATCGCCTTGATTCCCAAACCCGCGGCGAAAAGGGCGCCTCCCGAATAGGTGCGGGCGGGAAAATTCATTTCATCCCGGCCGGTAATGTTCGCTCCGTAGCCCAGGTCCGCGAAGTAATAGGGTAGCACGCTTCCCCGGCGGGTGAGGTCACCCCGGAGGCTGCCGAACAAGGGCAACAGGCTCTGATTATCGAACAGGTCGATCCCAACGCCCAAACCCGCGTAGAGGAATTGGTTGAACTTGAAGCCGTTGACGGTTTGGAACGAAAAAGCGGAGGGATTGGTAAAACCGCTGGTATTCCGGGTCGCCAGCGCGCCCAGCTCCGTGTAGTGGCCGAACCCGCGCCCTCGGTAGCGGATGTTTTTTTCGTCGGGTGCCCGTTCCTGCTCAATGGCATCGATTTCGGCCCGGCGGAAGGCGAACTGGTTGCGGTCACCGGTGCGCAGGCGCACCAGGCTGTCGGAGGCAGTCGACGTGATCTTACCCCGCAACACCCAGCCATTTTTCAGGTAAAGCACGTCTTCGGTCATTTGTTGGGCCGATGCCGGGTGCGCCAATGTGAGCAACCAGCTCAGCACGATTCCCCCGAGAACCGACGGCAACGTTCCGGACATTGGAAGCAAGAACGGGTTCATACCCATTTCAGGTGGACGCATCAACCCTTCCGGAGTTGCAGATCACCGGAAGATTGAGTCAGTTTCGAAAGATAGCAAGTATCCGGGCAAAAGCCATACGGTATTTTTCCTTGGTTGATTCATCGACCCGAACCTGCGCTTAGTCCGACTGCCCGGCAACTCCCCGATAGCGACGTCAGATCATCCAGCTTGCGACGGATGCCATTGGTAATGAATCATTTCTTTCACCCGGAAAGCGCCTTCCAGGCGGGCGGTCCGAAAGAAGTTGGTTTCGAAGCGGGTGCAATTAACCCGTTCGATCGGCCACTTTTCCGGTTGAATCCGCACCATTCTTACCTGCCCGTCGCGCACCGAATAGGCCCGGTCCAAAGCGCCCACGATCTCCTGCAAGCCGCCTTCGCAGCCTCCGCCCTTCGGCACTTGCCCATCCAGGGCGTAGTGCAGCCAGCGGTCACCGGCGTGGGTACGTTGTTTCAAAGTGAACTGCTCGTCGGTGGCGACCATGGTGGCCAGTTCCAGGTTGTAGTCCGTCATCCAGCGACCGCCCTGCGCGATCAAGGGTTGGTCGGTAAAAGATTCCAGGAAGAAAAGGCCCCGGTTTTGCCCGTCGACGTTGCGGTGGGAATCCTCCAGCAGCAGCCGAAAGCTTACGTGCCGGTAGTTGACGTGCAGGCTTTCCGGTACGAACGAAGGGTGCATTCGCTTCAGCGAGACGTCGACCATCGAAATCATGGCCCGCCCGCCAAAGTCACGCACCACCAAATGCCAGGGCACCCGCGACTCCACTTCGCTTTTGTCCACCGAAAAGTTGATCAGTCGTACGTCGTGCAGTTCGCCCACGTACCGGACGGGTATTTTCTCGAGCAGGTTCACGGTCTAAAGTGGTTGGTTGAGTGATTGGGTGAGTTAGGAGTTCTATACCCAAAAAGTGTAGAAACCAGCGGCCGTGCCGGACAAAGCCAACAGCCAAAGGGTCGTCCACCGTTGACTTAATTCCAAGTGGTCCATTCGGCGGAAGTGTTGCCAGCCCATCGTGGCGGTGCTCGCCAGCACGCTGAAGACGGGGATGACGGGATAATGCCACGCCGTCAGGGCACTCAGGCCAATGCCTGGCAGGAGCAGCAGCGCCCCAACCATTACCAGCGTGGCCAGGTGACCCAGGTAATCCACCTTCTTTTCCTTCATAAAAATCAGGGCCAGGAGCGTGGGCACTGCCCATACTATCGCGCCGGTGAGCAGCATTTTGACGCCCGGATTGTCCACGGGCCAGTACCCCGCCACCGATTGTCCGAACGCGCAGGTTGCCAGGGAAGTGAAAACCAGGGCGCAGGCGATAAAAGCCAAGCGGTAATTCAGGTGAAAGGCCGGGCTGCAATCGAAAGCCACCGCCCGTTTCCGGGTGGGTACGAGGATGCGCCGGTTGTAGGAAACCAGGCTGTAGAGGAAGCGAAAGAAACGGTACAAGGGCCTTGCGCGCGCGAGGCGACCGACCAGGGGAATCCGTTGCCGCAGCAGATACACCATCGCATCCACGCCGTAAAGGGTGGCACCGCCCGCCAGGTCCACCAGCGGGATTTCGTGGCGCGAGCGGAAGGGATCCAGCCGATCAGCCACCGTTTCCGGAGAGAGCACGCGGTCCAGTTGAGTGAAGGCCACCCGGCTTTCGCGGGGCAGAACGCCCCAGCGAACGAATCCGGCGGTGTAAAGCGCACACATAGGGCAGTTGTCGTCGTAAATAATCACTTTGCGGTCGGGCGTGTTCATGGCGGAGTTACCTGAATTGTGGTTCTAAATCGTTCGGAAGTTTCAATAAAAATTGAAAGTACGGAGTAAAATTTTCACTTCATCAACTTGAGAAATGCGTTGGAAAACCAGCTTTCGTCGGCCCTGATCAATCTATCCAGGGTGTTGTCAGCTTTGGATGCGAAGGTATGAATGCCCCGTAGGGTTTCCGTAAAGGCCTTCAGTTCCTGGTTATCCGCGTCGCCCTCCACGTGCCGCAGGTCGTTGAGCACCCGGAAGATGGGTTCCAGTTCGCGTTTGCGGCGTTCCTTGGCAATCTGCTTGAACACGTGCCAGATATCCTTCTCCGCCGAGAAATACTCCTTTCGCTCCCCCGACCGGATCTCCTTGTACACCAAGCCCCAATCGATCAACGCCCGCACATTCATGTTGGTGTTGCCCCGCGAGATGCGCAACGCCGCCATAATGTCCTCGGCGCTCAGCGAATTGGCCGACGCCAGCAGCAAAGCGTGCACTTGCGCCATCGTACGGTTGATGCCCCAGTTGGAACCGAGGGTACCCCAGGCCTGGATAAATTTTTCCTTGGCTTCATCGAGTTGCATAGCCCAAAGGTCCGAATAAGTTTCTGAATTTTCAAATAAAATTGAAAGTAATCGTGAACCGCATTTTGCTCGCCGATACCAACTACTGTAGTTCGGCCGTAGCGACTGGGCGTCCCCGACTGGGCGGACCCGACTAGGCGTCCCCGACTAGGCGTCCCCGACTAGGCGCCGAATTACCGGACTACCCTGGCGGATCGCTTCGCTCACCACCCCTACTGATCACTAGCATTCACCAGCCGCTTACGGATGGTGAATGCTTCGGCCGGATTGGTCACCAGCAGCTGCGTGATTTCGGCTTCCGTGAAGCCATTTTGTCGGAGAGCGGGTAGGAGAGCAGTAAACAGTTTCTCGAAGGGCTGAAACAATCCTCCGTCCGGTTCACCCACGTGGTACCAGCCCGCGTCGTGCGAAATCAACACGCGCCCGAGCAAACCCTGCTCTTTCATGGGGGTAATCAGACCCAGGTACTCCTCGGTGGGTCCCCAACCCAGGCCATCGAACGACACCCAGGCTCCCTGCCGGGCCGCTTCCGCGTGACGGCTCCCGTCTTTTTCGGCTTGGGCGTGCACCCAGATCCAGGCCCCCGGCGAAACGCCTTCCCGCTTGAGCACTTCGATCTGGTCGAACGCGCCGGGGGCCCGACCCGTGTGGGCGGCAATGGTGAGGCCGGTCCGCCGGTGCGTGCGGGCGGCGGCCGTAATGAGTTTGCGGTCGATTTCCGACAAGTTGCCCTCGTCCACGCCGATTTTAATGAACCCGGGACGGATGCCGGTTCCGTCCAGGCCCTTCCGGTATTCGCGCGTCCAGCGGTCGGCCAATTGGTCGGCGGTCTCGGTAAACGCGTGGGCAGGCAGGCATTTGTCGTTCACCGCGCCGTAGTAGCCGGTGTTGGTAAGAATGTGCAAGCCGGTGGCTTCCGAAAGCTGACGCAGCAGCCTCGGATCGCGGGCCAGGTAGGCGGGCGTACAATCCACGAACGTGCGGCTGCCAAGTTCATAGGCCCGTTGGAGGTGGGGCAGGGCCTTGCCGAACACCTGCCGGCGGTCGTAACGACCCGGACCAACCCCGGCGGCCCCGATGAAGTCGACCACCACGTGCTCGTGGCTGAGGGTCCAGCCCATGCGGTCCGCCCGGAGGGGACCCCGGACGGTCATCACCTTGCCCGGAGATCGGGCTCCCGCCAGACCGGCGGTGCCGACGGCCAGTTGCCCGGCCACCAGGAGCGCGCGACGCAGGAACGCCCGTCGTTGGGAAGAGTGGGTCATTTCGCCTGAAAAATCATCAAATCAAACGGATCGGTTTCCGGAACAACGGCTTTTTGTCGGGAAGATTTCGTTGGCCTGCTCATCCGACTTCGGGCGCAACTACCAACGCCGCCACGTGCCGGGCTACGTTTTCCATCAGCCACAGCGGGGTGGAGGTGGCGCCGCCAATGCCCACGCGGTCAGTGGGTTCGAACCAGCTCGCTACCACTTCCGTCTCGTTTTCCACGAAGTAACTCCGCGGATTCGCCGCCTGGCACACGCCGAACAGGGCCTTGCCGTTGGAGCTCTTCTTCCCGCTGACGAAAACGATCACGTCGTGTTCGGCGGCAAATTTCTGCAGTTGCGGCTCCCGGTTCGATACTTGTCGGCAAATACTATCGTTGGCGTCCAGCCGTCCGGCCAGCGCGGCGGGGTCGAGGTCGGGGTTGGCCTGGCGGATGTTGGCTTCGATCCGTTCCTTGATCCGGTAAAATCCGCTGGTGCTTTTGGTAGTCTGGCTGAACAGGGCGATGGGCCGGGTGTAGTCCAGCTTCGAGAGGTCGCCCTCCGACGCAATCACGACGGCCTGGTCGCGGGTCTGTCCGCTGAGACCCACCACCTCGGCGTGTCCCTGCTCCCCGTAGATAACGATTTGGCCCTCGATTTTGGTCATCTGGTCGAAGGCGTACTTGACGCGGTTTTGCAGTTTCAATACCACCGGACAGGAGGCGTCGATCAACTGGAGGTTGTTTTTCAGGGCCAACTGGTACGTTTCGGGGGGTTCACCGTGCGCCCGGATGAGCACCTTGCAGTCGCGCAACGCCCGGAGCTGGTCGCGGTCGATGATCCGCAGGCCCTGGTCGCTCAGTCGCTTTACTTCCATGCTGTTGTGCACGATGTCGCCGAGGCAGTACAGGGTGTCGGCGGTTGCCATTTCTTCCTCCGCCATCGCAATGGCGTATTCTACCCCGAAGCAATACCCCGAATTCTTGTCAATGTGTACTTCCATGCGGCGTGTTTGATTAAAAAGGAAGACTGCCAGAAACCGGCCAGGGAACGAAAAAAGGGGCGGCGGGTAGTGATCCTTTACCTTTCTTCCTGCTCCCTCCCTTCCGGTCGCCGTTCTTCGGTTTCCGGTTTCCGGTTTCCCGTTTCTCTTTCCACAATTTTTCCCGCTGCCAGGTGAAAAATGTACTCCACTTGTTCCTCAATGGTCATGTGCGTGGTGTTGATCTCGTACGCATCCGCGGCCTTCACCAGCGGACTTTCTTTGCGCGTAGTGTCAATCCGGTCGCGCGTGGTGAGGTTTTCGATGATGTCGGGCAGGGGAACGGATTCGTTGCGTTCCCGCAACTCTAACTGCCGTCTTTCCGCGCGGACAAGAAGGTCAGCGTTCATGAATATTTTCAGTTCCGCGTCCGGAAAAACCTTGGTGCCGATGTCCCGGCCGTCCATCACCAGCCCCCTCTGCTTGCCCATCTCCTGCTGTTGGCGCACCATGGCCCGGCGCACCTCCGGCAGGGCGCTGACCTCACTGACCCGGTCGGAAATGTACATTTTCCGGATTTCTCCCTCCACGTTCCGTCCGTTCAGGTAGGTTTCGTTCACCCCCGCCCCCGAGTTGAAAACAAAAGAAATGCGAAGGGCGTCCAATGCCGACTGCACCGCGCTCGATTCGATCAACCCGATGCGGTGGTTGTGAAAATACAGGGTGACGGCCCGGTACATCGCTCCCGTATCGACGTAAGCGTAGCCCAGTTGGGCGGCGACGAGCTTGGCCGTTGTGCTTTTGCCCACGGCCGAGTAACCGTCGATGGCAATGGTAATTTTGGGAGAAGCGTACGCGGGGGTGCGGGGGGTCGCCTGACTCGGATGAGGGGAAAAAACGGGAGGGGAATCGGTCATGGGGCCGGGCTACTGCAAAATCATTCCCGCAAATATAGGAGAGGATTTACGAACTGCAACGGCGAACGTTTCCGGACGTGGCGGGCCGGGAAGGTGTTTTGGGCTACTGAATGCCGTTTCACCCGTTTCCCGTCCCGCCGCGCGTCCGTTCCTTACTTCGTTCAGTAGGCTCGTTTTTGGTACGCCGGGGGTGCTTTGACGGAGGATTTCCGGTGTTTCTTGGGCTGCCAGCTCTGCGCGTTACGACCGCCGTTGCAGGCAAACAGGAAACCAGTGAGCAGCAAACCGCTGACGAACCTTCCAATCAACTTTTTCATACCTTCGCCTTCAATGGAATTCAGAACCAAAGGAAAAACTTCCTTACTCGGGGGTTTTCGACGGCTTATAACGCAGAAAATGAAAAATAGTACGTGGGTTCGGGGAAAAGTCATTGACCTGGTCCGGCAGCGGATTGCCGGGGCGGCAGTGTTGGTTGGCGACGGAAAGATCGAGCGCATCAACTACGAGGCGGATGAACCGGCCGCCGAAAACGAAGGGCCTTACCTCTTGCCCGGCTTCGTGGACGCACACGTGCACATTGAGAGTTCCATGCTCACCCCGGTGCAGTTTGCCCGCCTGGCGGTGGTGCACGGCACGGTGGCCACCGTGTCCGATCCACACGAAATCGGCAACGTCCTGGGAACGGAAGGGGTGGAATACATGCTGGAAAACGCCCGGCCAGTGCCCTTCAAGTTCTGCTTCGGGGCTCCTTCCTGCGTGCCAGCTACGACATTCGAAACCGCCGGTGCCGCCATCACCGTCGCCGACCTCGCGCAGCTTTTCCACCTTCATCCCCAGGTGGGCTACCTGGCCGAGATGATGAACTTTCCGGGCGTACTGAACGGCGACGCGACGGTGCTGGCCAAAATCGCCCTGGCCAAGCAACTGGGCAAACCCGTGGACGGCCACGCACCCGGCCTGCGGGGCGAAGCGGCCCGCCGGTACGTCGAGGCGGGTATCTCCACCGACCACGAGTGTTTCGGCCGCGAAGAGGCCCTCGACAAGCTGGGTTTCGGCATGAAAATCCTGATTCGGGAGGGAAGCGCGGCCAAGAACTTCGAAGCCCTGGCCGATCTGCTCCATCAACATGCCGACCGGATGATGTTCTGCTCCGACGACAAACACCCCGACAGCCTGGTGGAAGGCCACATCAACCAACTCGTGAAACGGGCACTGGCCAGGGGAATCGACTTGTTCAAGGTCCTGCGGGCGGCGTGCCTGAACCCGGTGCGGCACTATGGCCTGCCCGTGGGCCTGCTTCAGCCCGGCGACCCGGCGGACTTCATCGTGGTGGACAACCTCCGCGACTGGAACGTGCGGCAAACCTACGTGGACGGACAACTGGTGGCCGAAAACGGAACCTCGCTCATTCCCAACCTGCCCAGCCGGGTAGTCAACCGCTTCGACACGCTCCCCAAGACACCCGAGCAGTTCGGGCTTCCCGCTCCGAAAGGGTCGGGAACGCACTGCGCGGTGCGCGTGATCGAGGTGCTGGACGGGCAACTGGTCACCCGCCAAGTTCGCGCCAACCTGTCGGTGGTGGGGGGCCTGGTGCGGCCCGATCCGGCCCGGGATATTCTCAAGATTGCGGTGGTGAACCGCTACCAGAACGAGCCGCCGGCGGTGGCGTTCATCCGTAACTTCGGGTTGAGAGAAGGCGCCCTGGCTTCGTCGGTGGGGCACGATTCGCACAACCTGGTTGCCGTGGGCGTAAGCGACGAGCTGATCGCGCGGGCCGTCAACCGGTTGATCGAAGCCCGGGGGGGCATCGCCGCCGTAAGCGACCGGGAAGAAGCCTTGCTGCCCCTGCCGATTGCGGGACTGATGAGCGGGGAGGACGGCTACCGGGTAGCCGACCAGTACGCCCGGCTGGACGCGCTGGCCAAACGGATGGGTAGCCCCCTGCAAGCACCGTTTATGAGCCTTTCATTCATGGCCCTCTTGGTAATTCCGTCGCTGAAGCTGAGTGATTTGGGTCTCTTCGACGGGGAACGCTTCGCGTTTACGGAGGTGGTCATCAACCCTCCCCACCCCTAACGAGGCTGCTTTACGAGGAACGTTTACGATCGGTTCGTCGGAATGGTCCGGCAATCCGGCGCCTACGCGGCCCGGCCTACGCGGCCCGGCCTACGCGGCCCGGCCCAGTCACTGCGGTTTGGCCACCGTTTGAAACGCAGCTTTTTCCACTGAAATTCTCCGGGAATTTCAACAAAGAGGACCGGCAGGACTGTTTAGTGGCCTGCCAATCTGGTTTATGGGTTAGCTTTGCGGCGAAAGATACGCCGCTTGCCTGGTTTGCTAACGCCCACGGGATGATTCTGCCAATCCGGTCCCAATGAACGAAACCAATGAAACATTCCGGATAAACCGATATGGCAAAAAATCAGAATCCCCAACTGCAACTCCGGAGCTGGCACCGGGACCTGGGCTACTTCTTCTTCGGACTGATCATTTCCTTCGCCATTTCCGGCATTTCGCAGAATCACCGCCGAAGCTGGAATCCGGAACGTTACGTGTATTCCTCGAAGGAAGTACAAACGCAACTGCATACCCTCCGGAAAGAAGCCATCGACGAAAAGGTGATCAATGAACTTGCCCGCCAGCACCAGATCACTTCTCCGTACCGCAACTTCCGGCTGGAAGACGAAGGGCATAAGTTACGGGCTTTCTTTGCCGACGGAATCCTGGATGTTGACCTGGGCACCGGCAAGGGAAAATTCGAAATCCTGCGTACCCGTCCCCTCCTGGGGCAAATGGCCAGCCTGCACAAAAGCACGAATTCACTCTGGATCTGGTACTCGGACATTTTTGCGCTGGGTATGCTCACCATCGCCGGCACGGGATTGTTTATGGTCAAGGGCAAGTACGGTTTCCGCCAGCGGGGCTACGTGCTGACCCTGGCGGGCATTGTCATTCCCCTGCTGGTACTCATTTTCCTGATCTGATCCTGGTGCGTAACCGGTGAAGGAAAGCCGGACGGAATGGCCAGTATCTGGTTGCAATCCGCCAAATTTAACAGTGACTGCCCAGAGAGGGAGGTGGTTTTTTGTTTTGTATTCGTTTTTATTTAATTTTGGTTTAGCCTCCTGCTTTAGTGGATGATTGAGTGTTTGGAAACCTGCTAATGGGCTGCGGTTCGCCGATCAGGGGCAGCCAGTCCGTCGGTATCGTTCCTCCGGAAGGCCGCGAACGGCGGCTCCGGGCGGTCCTGTTTGCTCCGAAACACTTCGGTGGATTGAGCGGTTTGGTACTTGGATAGACCGTGTCGGCTTGGGAGGTACGCAGCCGCAATAGCCAACCCAGAAATCTCCTTGCCTACGGGTGGGAGGTCAGGCCAATGTCAGGTCATTTAGTTTGAATAGGGAATCACTCTCGAAACAAAACCATGCCGCTTGTGCGCATGAGAAGCCCGCGAGAATAAACACGAAATATGGAAACGTTCAACAAAAAGGAGAAGGAAAAGCTGAGACAGAAAAAGAAAAAAGACAAACAGGAAAAGAAGGAGGACCGTAAAGCGAATGCCTTGAAAGGGCAACCGCTTAACCAGATGTTGGCTTACGTAGACGAAAACGGCAATCTATCCTCCACTCCTCCCGATCCCCGAAGAAAAAGATCCGTCAATGAGGAGGACATCCAGATCGGCGTTGCCAAACAAGAAAATGTTGCCGCGCAACCGGTGACTCGCCAAGGGGTAGTGACCTTCTTCAATGCCTCCAAGGGATACGGCTTCATCAGAGACCAACAGACCCAGGAGAGTATTTTTGTGCACATCAATGCGCTGGTTGAGCCCATCAACGAACAGGACAAGGTAAGTTTTTCCGTTACCTCGACCCCCAAAGGGCCAAACGCGATTGACGTAAAGAAAACTGGGTAAGGCAACCGGACCAAATTGCCTCGCGTGAACCACGCCTTCAGTTTCTATTCGTCAGCCGAAAGTCGGGCTACCGGCAAAAAACGGGCATGAGGGACGGATAAATAGTTAGTTCGTTGACTGTCAAGGGTGTTTCAGCAGGGCATCCATTGTCAGTACGTCGCCGTTGCGGATGACCTGTTCCACGTTCAGCGCGTCGCGGATGTTGGTGAGCGGGTCGCCGTTGACGATGACGAGGTCGGCCAGTTTGCCCGGCTCCACCGAACCTAAATCGCCGCTGACGCCCACCGTTTCGGCAGCCCAGAGGGTGGCCGAGCGCAGGGCTTCGTAGGGCGTCAGACCGGCGTCCACGAACGATTGCAGTTCGGTGTGCAGGCTCAGCCCGTAGGGAACGAATGGACTATCGGTGCCGGTAGTGACGTGCGCCCCCGCCACTACCAACGCTTTGATACTTTTTTGCAGGTTGCTAAAGTTGGTCAGGTAGCCAGGATTGATTTTGGTGATCTGAACTATTCCCGCCTGAAGTGCCTGGTTGTAGGCCTCCGAGTAAAACGCTTTGTATTGCCGGTTCTCGTAAAAATTCGGGTCTTGACTGGCCATTGCGAAGAAACCACCCTGTAACGAGGCCGTTGGGGTGATGTTCATGCCCGATTTGGCCAGCAGCTGAATCACGTCCTGATAACTCCGGTTCATCGCCGTGATCTTGGGCGAATAACCCCGCCGACTCGTACCACCAATGTGCTCCACGGCATCCACGCTGTAACGCATGGCCGGAAAAATCTCGTGCGACGACACCGGGATCCCGTTGGCGTGCGCAAAGGCCGTGATGCGTTGCTGCATGGCGTCGGTCATCCGGACGTAGGTTTTGATGAGGTCGTAGCCCAATCGAACGGCGCGGTTCAGCTCGCGGTCGAGTTGCGCGTCGGAGTTGATGCTGATAGCGGCTCCGTAGTAAATCCGGGTGCCATCAATGAGTCCGCCCGTGAAAAACTGCCGGGGGCCGGGCCGAACGCCACTCGCCCAGGATTCTTTTCGTTCAAGGGCATCGTACGGGTCGGCACCGGGTTCGCGGACCGACGTGATGCCGTAGGACAGCCACAGGCGGCCGATTTTCTCGCCCACCATCGAGTGTTGATGGGTGTGCATCTCGAACAGGCCCGGCATAACCGTCTTCGTTGATGCATCGACCAGGGTACCGGCTCGCCCGGCCCGGTGGGGCTCAATGGCCCGGATGCGGTTGTTATCCACCAGAATATCCACATTTTGGCGATACGTACCCGATTTGCCGTCGAACAGCCGCCCGGCGTGAATGACCATCGACCGGTTCGGCTGGCTGGTTTGCCACGTCAGCGTCATCGGGATCGTTTCGACGCGCTTATCGTCCAGATGCACTTGCTTCAGTACGTCCGTAGCCAGAAACAGCAGGCTTCCGGAGTCACCGGTCCAGGTGGGGGCTTCGGCCTGCTCAGTGGTCAGTTGGCGGGCGGTTCCGGTGGGGATTCCGTCGGCGGATACGTCCGTTATCCAGAGCAGTCCGTCGAGGATATACGCCATTTTGGTTCCGTCGGGCGACCAGACGGGGCCGTTTTTGCCGCGGGTGCCGAGGCTGTGGGCTGGTGCGGGTGATGCGTAGCGGTCGTTTTTGCCGTCGAGCGAAATCAGGAGAACCTCGCTGACCCCCTCCCGGTAGCGCGACGAGTAGGGGTGCAGCGCCGCCACGGCAATCGTTCGCCCGTCGGCCGACCAACTGGCCTGACTGGGTACGAACAGCGCTTCGTGTACTTTCGTCGTTTTGGCCGACGTCACCCCCTCCGTGTAGGTGACGTCGGCCGTGTAGAGGGTGCTGCGGCCCCAGGCATTGCGCGGATCGCCCTGGTAGAAGGCGACCTTGCTGCCGTCGGGCGACCAGGTCGGGAAGTTGAGGTCTTCCGGCAGGTCGGCCAGGAGCTCATCCTGGCCCGTTTTCAGGTCACGAATCCAGACGTCCATGTTGCCATGGCGATCCGACGCGTAATCCAGCTTCGTGCCGTCGGGCGACCAGGTCGGTTAAACATCCATGGACGGGCAGTCCGTCAGGGCTTTCGGAGTCGTCTCACCTTTCGTTAGCAACCACAGGTTGCCCAGTGCCGCAAACGCAATCTGTTTGCCGTCGGGCGAAATGGCGGGGCCTTTGATGCCCAGCACGGGCTGTGGTTTCGTGCGGTTAAAGTCGTACGTCTTGCGTTTGTAGGTAGTTCGTGGCAACGAAATCACGGCTTGAAACGGAATCGTCCGGGCCGGCGTGCTGTCGAGTTTGCGCCGTTTCAGCAGGCCATCGGCCGTATAGAGGTACTCGTCGGCCGAGAACCAGCTCACCCGGAACGGAAAGACATCCTCGGCGGCTTCAGTCAACAACCGCGTTTTACCGTCCGCTACGGCAACGGTTTCCAGCCCGCTCTGCAACTTGGTCAGCGTATTATAAAACAAGTGCGCGCCATCCGGTTGCCAGGCCGGTGCCGCCAGTTTGGCCTTGGTCGACGAAACGATTTTCTCGGTGCGGTCCCGCCGGTCCGACGATTGCGGGACCGCCGTCCGCGGTGCGGTGGATGCGTCGGACGAAAGTATGTATACCCCCGGCGCGTCGGTACGGTCGGAGACGAAGGCTACCTGTTGGCCATCGGGCGAGAAGACGGGGTTGAAATCGTTGCCAGGGTGGGTGGTAAGCGGGGTCAGTTTGCCGTCGGCCAGCGTCAGCTGCCAGATGTCGTAGTTGCCGCCCCGGTCCGACGAGAACACGATGCGTTTGCCGTCGGGCGACCAGTGTGGTTCGCGGTCGTCGTAAATGCCGGTGGTAAGCTGGCGGGGTTTGCCACCCGCTTTCGGGACCGTCCAAAGGTGGTAGCGGCCGTCCCAGAACGCCTGAAACGCCACCTGGCGGCCGTCCGGTGACCAACTGGGCTGGCGGCAGTCGCCGAGGGCATCGGTGAGGGGCCGGGCCACGCCCCCACCCACCGGTACGATCCAGATGGTACCCTGTAAGTCCATCGCGATCATTTTTTTGTCGGGTGAGAGATCGGCGGCCAAGTTGGTGCCTTCCGTCACGGTGACGCGGATGGAGTCGGCAACCCCGGACCGGACCGGGGTAGGTTGCGTTAGGGGCAGCAGCCCCACCAGCCAGCAGGCGACGGGGACGGCGGGGAGGATGGCGTTTTTCACGGCGGGTTGCTATTCATTCACCGGGGTTACGACAAAGAGGCCCGGTATCGGTTGGGGTGCATTGGTGTTCGAAAACATTTCGGCCTCGCTGTAAATCAGCCGCTCCGGCAGTTGGCTACCGACGTTGGGGGTCAGTTTTACGCCAACCGCTTCTTTCCGGGTCCGGCGCAGGTCGATCAACCCGAGTTTATGCCCGCAAAATCTCCCGTAGCAACGCCGGCTCCGGAACGAGGTTATCGCAGTTGGGTAGGTCACCAGCGGCAAAATCGCCCGACGTGGCGTGCCCTTTCAGGATCCGCATCTGAGCAGTCACCTGACCCACGTAGCAAGTCGAAAAAATGAAAATGAGTGAGGCGTGTTTCATGGAAGTATGGGCACAACGGGAATAAAAAGGACCGGTACGGATAAGCAGATAGTTGATTCGGCTTCCGACGAAAGTGACGGGTAATTATGGGGATATAAAGCTATTTATCAAAATTAAATATCGGGTATTTATTTATATCTAAAATATTATTTTATAAGAATAATATTTTATAGAATTAGTTATAAACAGGGCTGTCCAGCGTTTGAGGCGGCGGAGCAATGGCCCACAAAACGCCCATCAGCGGATGGTTAATCCGTTGCTGGCGGTGGGCTCAAAGCGCACGATCTTCGTTTTGATGAATAATCGGATGGACAAACCCTCCCGGTTTGGAAAACGCGGGGGTTTTGCTCCGGTAAGTGGGGGAGTAATTGCTGCGGTCGAAACCTCTCGCTCAGAAGCGGTTTGGGTTGATTACTCGACTTCAAAGTCTCAGGGGCGGCCCCGCTCAGGAATCCGCGTTTGCCGGCCAAAGGATTGGCGTAAACCGCCTCTAAAGACCCGTTACTGGTTCGTGTACGAACGGGGAGTTATCCCCACTGTTTCCTCAATGAGGTACTCGTGG
>JACMKY010000104.1 GCA_014379925.1 Cytophagales bacterium
AGATGTAAACGTAAAAACACCAAACCGTTGTTGGTCGAAGAATTAGTCATTCACCATTGGTCATTAAACCAGCACTTCCTCGTTGCGGTAGGCGGCCCCTTTGCGGGTGGCTTCCTGCGGGTGCTTGACGTGCCACTCGAACTCGTCGCGGAAGTGGCGGATGGCGCTGGCTACCGGCCAGGCCGCCGCGTCGCCCAGCGGGCAGATCGTGTTGCCTTCGATCTTCTTGGCTACGTCCACCAGCAGGTCGATGTCGCGCAGGTGGCCGTGGCCGTGTTCGATGCGGTGCAGCACCTTTTCCATCCAGCCGGTTCCTTCGCGGCAAGGGCTGCACTGCCCGCAGGATTCGTGGTGGTAGAAGCGGGTGAAATTCCAGGTGTTGCGCACGATGCAGGAATCCTGGTCGAGGGCGATGAAACCGCCCGATCCCAGCATCGTGCCGGTTTGGAAGCCGCCGTCCGACAGCGATTCGTAGCTCATCAGGCGGGGCTCGCCCTTGGCCGTGGTCAGGATCAGGTGGGCGGGCAGGATGGGCACCGACGAGCCGCCGGCCACCACCGCTTTCAGCTTTTTGCCGCCCCGGATGCCGCCGCAGTATTCGTCCGAGTAAAGGAATTCCTCGACCGGCACGCCCAGTTCAATCTCGTAGATGCCGGGCTGGTTGACGTGGCCGCAGGCGGAGATCAGTTTGGTACCGGTGCTGCGACCGATGCCGATCTTGGCGTATTCATCCCCGGTGTTGTTGACAATCCACGGCACGGCAGCAATCGTCTCCACGTTGTTGACCACCGTGGGGCACGCGTACAGGCCGGACACCGCCGGGAAGGGCGGCTTGTTGCGCGGGTTGCCCCGCTTGCCTTCCAGCGACTCCAGCAGCGCCGTTTCCTCCCCGCAGATGTAGGCCCCGCCGCCGGGGTGCACGTAGAGGTCGAGCGAGTAGTCGGTGCCGAGAATGTTTTTCCCGAGAAACCCTTTGGCGTACGCCTCTCCGATGGCCCGTTCCAGGATGTGGATGACACCCATCATTTCGCCCCGTACGTAAATGTAGGAAGTCCGCGCCCCCAGCGCGTAGCTGGACGTGATCATTCCTTCGATCAGCAGGTGCGGCAACCTGGTCATCAGGTGGCGGTCCTTGAAGGTGCCCGGCTCGCTCTCGTCGGCGTTGCAGACCAGGTAGCGCGGCTTGCCTTCGGGTTTGGCCAGAAAACTCCACTTCATCCCCGCCGGAAAACCCGCGCCGCCGCGGCCGCGCAACCCCGACTTCTTCACTTCCTCCACCACCGCTTCGGGCGTCATTTCCTTCAAGGCCTTTTCCACCGAGGCGTAGCCCCCCTGCCGGCGGTACCCGTCGAAAGTATCGATGCCGGGTAGGTCAATGTGTTCAGTCAATAGCTTGCGTCCCATCGTTTGTCTAAATCAAGTGTCGATTCTGTACCAACTAACCCGTCTTGCCGTACACCGCGGTTTCCAGCTTGTTGATGCGTTCCTCCATCGTGAGGAGTTTGGTAATGTATTCGTCCAGGTGAACCACCGAGGTACGCACTTCGCCAATGCCGGCCATCGCCTTGGCGTGGTTGCGGTTTACGTCCTCACGGAGTTTAACCACTTCCGACGCCAACTGGTCGATCCTTTCATTGGTGGCTTTTTGCTCGGCCCGCATGCCTGCTTGCTCAGCCCGCATACCTGCCTGCTCGGCTCGCATGCCTGCTTGCTCGGTTCGCACACCCTGCACCTCCACGATCAGTTCGGCCAGCAACTCCACGATTCGGTCTTCGTTTTTCATCGGTTTGCCGGTTTATCGCCTGGCCAGCGTTTCCATCATCTCGTCCACCTTCTCTTCGGTCAGGTTTTCGAAGTAGCGGTACGTGCTGTTGGAACTCGCGCCGGGTTCGGGTAGCTGAACCTGCAACACCGGCGCGTAGCCGCAGGCGGCCAGGCACTCCACCGTTTTGAGGGTAAACAGCCCGTCGGCGGAGGTTTCGCCCACCCGGATGTTCAGCTTGTTTTCAAGGTGTTCGATGAGGTCCTCCGCCCCCAGCAGGCAGCAGGGCCCCGTCCGGCAGACTTCCAACACGTACTTGCCCGTTGGCTGGAGGTGGAACATCGTGTAAAAGGTCGCCACCTCGTACACCTCGATGGGTTGAATGCCGAGCAAGCCCGCCACGTGGTCCATCACTGCGGGACTCAGCCAGCCCCACTCGGCCTGCGCCAGGTGCAACACGGGCAGTAAGGCCGACTTTTGCCTTCCTTCGGGATACCGCCCGATGATCTGCTGCACAACCCGGTGCGTAGCGTCCGGAAATTTCACGTCTTCCATTTTAATGACTGATGATTGATGACTGATGATCAATGACAGGTGTTTGGGCTTTTGACGGAACGGTTCAGGTTTGGCCATCCTGCGGTTGAGCGTCGGTTTCCCAAAACCAGCCGAAGGATTGCACCAGCTAGCTAACTGGTTATTTTCTCCGGTGTTCTAAACTGCTTCGTCATCAATCATTCACCATTAGTCATTCATCATTCATTGACTTACGCGTCCAGTTCGCCGGCGATGACGTTGAGGCTGCTCAGGATCACGATGGCGTCGGAGAGTTGGGTGCCCACGCACATCTCGGCGTAGGCCTGGTAGTAGATAAAACACGGGCGGCGGAAGTGCAGCCGGTAGGGGGCGCGGCCCCCGTCGCTGATCAGGTAGAAGCCCAGCTCGCCGTTGCCACCTTCCACCGCGTGGTACACTTCTCCGGCCGGGGCGTCGATTTCGCCCATCACGATCTTGAAGTGGTAGATGAGCGCTTCCATGTTGCGGTACACCTCCGGTTTGGGCGGCAGGTAGTATTCCGGCGCGTCGGCGTGGTAAGGGCCGTCGGGCAACTTGTCCATCGCCTGCTGGATGATGCGCAAACTCTGCCACATCTCTTCGTTGCGCACGATGAAGCGGTCGTAGGTGTCGCCGTTGGTGCCCACGGGAATGTCAAATTCGAAGTCTTCGTAGGAAGAGTACGGGTTCATCACCCGCACGTCGTAATCTACGCCCGCCGCCCGCAGGTTGGGACCGGTGAAGCCGTAGTTGAGGGCGCGTTCGGCGGTGATCGGACCCACGTCCACCACCCGGTCCATGAAGATGCGGTTGCGGTTAAACAGGTTCTCGAATTCCCTGAGCACGGGCGGAAAGTCCTTGAGAAATTTCCGGATCTTGCGGACGGCCGTCTCGGAGAAGTCGCGCTCCATGCCCCCGATGCGGCCCATGTTGGTAGTCAGCCGCGCCCCGCACACTTCCTCGTAGATCTCGTAGATGTTCTCCCGCTCCTGAAACAGGTAGAGAAATCCGCTGAAGGCCCCCGAATCCACGCCCAGGATGCTGTTGCAGATCAGGTGGTCGGAGATGCGGGCCAGTTCCATCATGATCACGCGCATGTACTGGGCGCGCTTGGGAACCGTGACGCCCAACAGCTTCTCCACCGTCATCCACCACCCCATGTTGTTGATGGGTGACGAACAGTAGTTCATCCGGTCGGTGAGGGGCGTAATCTGGTAGAAAGGGCGGTGTTCGACCAGCTTTTCGTACGCCCGGTGGATGTACCCGATGGTGGTCACGGCCGACACAATCCGCTCCCCGTCCATCTGAAGGATATTCTGGAACACGCCGTGGGTAGCCGGGTGGGTGGGCCCCAGGTTGAGCGTCGTCAGTTCATTGACGTAGGCCTGGGGACTGGTAACCACGGGTTCCTTAAAGGGAGCAATGACGTCTGACATAAGCGAATGACGAATGGTGAATGGTGAATGACTCGATTATTCCAGTCATTGGGCATCAATTACCGCCCGAACATAATGTCGTTCTTGTCGCGGCGGGTGGCATCTTCCAGCGGATATTCCTTCCGCAGGGGAAAATAATCCATCTCGTCCACGTTCAGGATTCGCACCAGGTTGGGGTGGCCGTCGAAGCAGACGCCGTAGAAATCGTAGGTTTCCCGCTCCATCCAGTTGGCCGACTCGTAGAGTACTGTGGCCGTCGGAACGTGCGGATCGCCGATCGGAAAGAACACCTTGATGCGAACCCGGACGTTGTGAACCAGGCTGTGCACGTGGTAAATCACGCCCAGTTCCTTGCCCGGGTGGTGGGGGTAATGAATGCCGCACAGGTCGGTCAGGAACTGGAACTGAAACGCGGGATGATCGTAAAGGTAGCGCAACAAGGGAATAATCTGTCCGCCCGTCGTGGTGAAAGTAAGCAGACCGTACGGTTCGTCCACGTCGGAGATGGCTTCCGGATAGTGCTGGATGAGATCGTCGATTACTTCCTGGTTGGTCATGGGTGGGTTATCGGTTACGGGTTACAAGTTACAAGTTGCAGATTTAAAAACTCGCAACCCTACGAAGTAGCGCCGCGAAGGCAGCCTGTTAACCTGCAACCCGTAACTATTTTACTTTATGTTATAGGATGCCATCAGTTCCTGGTATTCGGGGGAGTTGCGGCGGCGAAGGGATTCGCTCTTGGCCAGCTCCTGGACTTTCATCAAACCCTCGATGACCTGCTCCGGGCGCGGCGGGCAACCGGGTACGTACACATCCACCGGGATGATGCGGTCAATGCCCTGCAACACGCTGTAGGTATCGTAAATGCCCCCGCTGCACGCGCAGGCGCCCATGGCCAGCACCCAGCGGGGTTCGGCCATTTGCTCGTACACCTGCTTGACGATGGGACCCATTTTCTTGGCAATCGTGCCCATCACCATCAACAGGTCGGCCTGGCGGGGTGAAAAACTGGGGCGCTCGGAACCGAAGCGGGCCAGGTCGTAGTGCGAGCCCATGGTGGCCATGAATTCAATGCCGCAGCAGGAAGTGGCAAACGGCAGCGGCCACAACGAATTGGCGCGGGCCATGCCCACCACTTTTTCGAACGAAGTGGCAAAGAAGCCGGATCCTTCAACCCCGGCGGGTGATTCTATCGTCTTGACGGAAGTTTCCATGGGTAGCTAGTTTTACGCGGTGCTTTCTGAAGAACCGATCAATGCCCGAAAAGTTTACGGCCCCGCCCGGCGCGGGGGCCATCCGGCCGGTCTTTACTCCCACTTCAGCACGCCTTTCTTGATGATGTAGATGAATCCGGTCAGCAGCAAGCCCATAAACAGGATCATTTCCAGGAAACCTGGCGCGCCCAACGCCCGGAAGTTGACGGCCCAGGGATACATGAAAATGATTTCCACGTCGAACAGCACGAAGAGGATGGCGATCAGGAAGTACTTGATGGAAATGGGCGTGCGGGCGTTGCCTTCCGATTCGATGCCGCACTCAAAGGCGTCGTCCTTCACCTTGCTGTGCCGCTTGGGACCGATGGCGTGCGTGATCAGCATCGTCACTACGATGAAGCCGACGGCCGCCAGGAGCTGGATGAGAATGGGAAGGTAATCCGAAGGCAGGTACTGGGTGGGGGTTTCCATGAGTGCTTGAGTTCACCGGTTTAACGCCGCAATTTAGGCATAAAATCGGAAGCAAGGGGCCGGATGGGCAACAAAAACTTCGCGTTGCCGGGGTGTAAAACGCGCCGAAATAGTACACCCACCCCCCTTCGGACGGAAAAAGTCCGGCTCACGAAGGCGGAGAAATTCCCCCGCCCCGAGAACGGCAGACCCGCTCGATTGCGCCCGCAAAACGGGGTGGCCGCGGATAACCGGCTTTGTGCCTATATTTACGAAGGCTTTCCCGTTCGACCAACCCCGCGCCGTGAAAATCCTCCACATCCTCAACGGCGAGGGAACCACCGGGAAATTCCGACTGGTCGGCCGGCCGCCGGACAAACCGCTGGTCCGTATCCCACTCTCCAAGCCTACCCATCCCGCATGAGAACGTTGTTCATCCCCACCATCCTGGCCCTGGCCGCCCTTTCCTGCACCCCCAAAAAAGTGAACATCGACCCGACCAACGTGCGCGAGGTGTTGACGCAGTACGGCCGGGAAAATCCGGAGACTCAGTTCGTCATTCGTACCAAACTGGGCGATATGCGCATTACGCTCTACCGGGACACGCCCCTGCACCGCGCCAACTTCGTCCGGCTCGTCAAGCAGGGCTACTTCGACCAGGCCGAGTTCTACCGCGTCGTCAGCGGCTTTGCCATCCAGGGGGGCGACCCGCGGGCGAACAAGGAGAACTTTCTGGTTCCGGCCGAATTCACGCCCCATCACTTCCACCAGAAAGGCGCCCTGGCGATGGCCCGCTTCGAGGAGGGAAACCCCGCCAAGGCCTCCACCCCCACCGAGTTTTACATTGTGCACGGGGAACGCTACACCGAAGAGAACCTCCGGGAAGACGAAGCCGAGTACGGCATTGCCGCCACGCCGGCGCAGCGGAAGGCCTACACCACGCTGGGTGGCAACCTGGAACTCGACGGCAAGTACACCGTATTCGGACAGGTGACGCAGGGACTGGACGTGATCGATCGGATCGCGGGCGTGCGGGTGAACGGGGAACGACCCGCCCAGAAAATTCCCCTCACCATCTCCCTCGACCGCTGATTGACCGCTGATTTGGATGATTAAATGATTGAATGATTGTGCTGATTCAGATGATTGACCGCTGATTGCGCTGATTCAGATGATTGAATGCGACCGTTGATCACCGGGTCAGTTTCCTTCGTCAAAATAATTGGCTCCCGGGTCGGCGGCTGGCAAGCGCGGGGCTCCTTGCCTACAGCCCCCGCAACCGCGCCACTTTCAGCAAACCCGCGATGCTCATCGAATCGGTGATGCGGCCGTCGATCACCATCGCCACCGCCTCCGCCAGTGGCAGTTTCCAGACCCGCAGGTCCTCGGTTTCTTCCGGGGCGGTTTCGCCGGGCGTGAGTTCTTCGGCCAGGAACATAAACCCTTCCTCGTCGGTGACGGAGTTGGACAGGTGGATTCGTCCGATGGACGTCCACCTGGCGGCCGTGAAGCCGGTTTCCTCCTTCAGTTCGCGCTTGGCCGATTCAAGCGGCTCGATGCCGATGGGACCGCCCCCTTCGGGAATTTCCCAACTGTATTCGTTGAGCGTGTAGCGGTACTGCCCTACCAGGTACGTGTTGCCCTGCGCGTCCACCGGCACGACGCCGATGGCCTTGTTCTTCATGTGCACCACCCCGTAGAGGCCCGGGCCGCCGCCGGGGTTGATCACGTCTTCGTGCCGCACCAGAATCCAGGGGTTATCGTAGACGGTGCGGGAGGTGAGGGTCTGCCAGGGATTTTCGTGTTCGTTCATGGGGGTTTTATTTACGGCCCAAAGCTAAGACGAAATCCTCCGTTGGTAGTCCCCGAAAGGAATGAAAAACGCGTTTGAACCCTTAACTTGCGCGCCTACCGCGTTGCTTTCCCATGAAATACCTTTGTCGCTTCTACCTGTGGCTGATCGGCTGGAAAACCGCCAGCGTGTTGCCGGAAGAAATCCGGAAGTGCGTGCTGGTGGCTGCCCCGCACACCAGCAACCACGACTATCCCATCTGCCTGGCCACCCTCTACGCCCACGGCACCCGCGTGCGTTTCCTGGCCAAGGATTCGTTGTTCCGCTTTCCGCTGGGCCTGCTGATGCGGGCCACGGGCGGCATTCCGGTGAACCGCACCAGGCACAGCAATACGGTGGACACCATGATCGGGATGTTCCACCAGCGGGAACAGCTCGTCCTGATGATTCCGGTGGAGGGCACGCGCAGCTACGTAAAAGAGTGGAAGTCGGGCTTCTACCACACGGCCGTGGGCGCTGGCGTGCCCATTTCGCTCGGCTACCTCGATTACGGCACCAAGACGGCGGGCTTCGGGGACGTGTTCCATCCCACGGGCAATTACCAAAAGGACTTGCCCGAAATCCAGGCCTTTTACCGGCAGTTCCGCGCCAAGTACCCCGAGCGGTCGAGCCTCAACACGTAGGGAGGAAGCGGATGAGTGAATAAGTAGCGTCAGTGAATAACTAGCGTCGGTGCACTGCATCGACGGATGAGGGCAACGATTTTGGCTTTCGCGTCCGCTCATCCA
>JACMKY010000105.1 GCA_014379925.1 Cytophagales bacterium
CAACACCATCTTCATCAAGCCGGGTTTCGCCTCCGAAGGGAAATAAACAATTGGTAGTCAGCACTTTCGTCGCGCCCCCGGGAACGATGGATTAAATTGGCACTCGATCCCGTACTACACGGGCAGTTTCTTCATCTTTATTACGCACCGTTAATTGACGCAAACCAACGTCCCGAATCGGGGGCTCTGGCAAATCCACAACTTTATCTTCCTGGCCACGGGCATCTACTTATTCATCGGAATGTTATGCAATCCATTGCCGGAGAAGTACCGATTGTAATCGCGATCACGCTGTTGTTATTGCTGATTACTGCCTTCGTAGTCGTGTTTTTTTTCATATACCAGCATCAGTACCATACCCACCTCCAGGAGAAAGAAGACATGCAAAACACCTATCAGCAGGAGCTTTTGAAAGCCCAGTTGGAAATGAAAGAACAAACGTTGCACACCATTTCCCAGGAAATCCACGACAACATCGGGCAAATCCTCTCCCTGGTCAAACTCAACCTCAGTGCGGTTTTGCTGGAAGACGACAACCCGGCGGCCCGGAAGATCATGGACACCAAGGATTTGGTCAGCAAAGCCATCCAGGACCTGCGCAATCTGTCCAAAACGCTGAACACGGAGTACATCAGCCACCAGAAGTTGTCCGAATCGTTGCAGTTTGAATTGGACCTGATTCAGAAAAGCGGCTTGTACGAAACCAACTTGCGGGTGGACGGCGCCGAAAGGCCTTTTGATCCCCAAAAGCAACTGATCATCTTCCGAATTGCGCAGGAGATATTGAACAACATCATCAAACACGCCCGCGCCCGGCGAATAGCGATTGTGCTGAATTACCGGCCTGACTCGCTGAACGTGAGCATTGAAGACGACGGGGCCGGTTTCGATGCCTCCGCGTTGCCCCAAGCCAATGGCCACGAAAAAGGGACCGGCATCGGCAACGTCTACCACCGGGCCAAGCTCATCGGGGCCGACTTTGTCATCAACAGCCATTTGGGCAAGGGAACCCTTGCTCACTTGTCTTTGCCTACTCACGCCTAATGCCCATGCAACCGGAAAAAACAACCAAGGTAGTCTTGGTCGACGACCATACCCTGCTTCGGAAAGGAATGGTGGAATTGATTAATGGCTTTACGGGCTACACGGTCGTGTGGGAGGCGAACAATGGCAAGGAGTTCACCCAAAAACTCTCGTCCGCCCCCCCCAGGGACCTACCCGATATTGTGGTGCTGGACATCAACATGCCGGAAATGGATGGCTACCAAACGGCGCTGTGGTTGAAGCAGCACCATCCGGAGATGAAATTTCTGGCGCTTTCCATGTACGACGACGAGACGGCGATCATCCGGATGCTTCGATCAGGAGCCCGGGGATACGTGCTGAAGGATGCCGAACCCTCCGAACTGAAGACTGCCTTCCACGACGTGGTGAGAAAAGGGTTCTATCACTCGGAATTGGTCAGCATTACGTTGGTAGGCAACATCAACAAGCCGGATGATCCCGTCAGTACGGGCATGGTGAAGTTGAGCGCAAGGGAAGCGGAATTCTTGAAGCTGTCTTGTACCGAGCTTACCTACAAGCAGATAGCTGATCAGATGTGCCTGGGAACGCGGGCCATTGATGGGTACCGGGAGGCTTTGTTTGAAAAACTGCACGCGAAAAGCCGGATTGGGCTGGTGTTATACGCCATCAAGTACGGCATCGTGAAAGTTGCCTGAGTGCTTGGACGAGGTTGCCCGCAAGGATTCCCGTCGGTAACGGTAAACGGTTAAGCCGTGGTTGGTGGGCCGACCGGCTTGCCTCTTGAATCCCTGGGCAATCTTGTGTTGAATAGTTAGAGACGAAAAAATGAGCGGTCTTGAGCTGGAACAATCGGAAGTTTGCCGAAAGCATGGAGTTGAATACCCGCTTTTTGATGTCGGGTTGAAGCTTGGCGTTACCGATAATTTTTTCTCAGGTGGGGCGCCTTTGAATGGATTGCGTCATCCACAAGAGGGTAGTACCTGCGGATGGTACTTATGGGCGGGCGAAGAATGTCCGGATGCCGAAGATTTCTTTCATCCGTCAGAAACGTAAAAACGCCCGCTGAACGGACAGCGGGCGTTTTGAGCCAAATAAATGAATCTGCCGTTATTTCGCGGGTGCGGGCATGAGCACCGCGTCGATGGAGTGAACGATGCCGTTGGTCGCCTGGATGTCGGCGCTCGTGACGGTAGCCGAATTTCCCTGCGCGTCCTTGATCATGACCGAATCACCTTGTTTGCTGACGGTCAGCGTCTGGCCGCTGACGGTCTTGATGCTCTGGCCATCCTGAAGATCGGCCGCCTTAACACTGCCTTCTACTACGTGGGTCGTCAGGATGCCTGACAGCGTCTTTTTGTTGGCGGGCTTGAGCAGGTTGTCAAGCGTGCCGGCCGGCAGTTTGTCGAACGCGGCGTTGGAAGGAGCGAAGATGGTGTAGGGACCCTTTGCTTTGGCGCGGTCAGCCAATCCAGCCGCTTTGAGCGCCGCCAGCAGGGTGGTGTGGTCGGGCGACAGGGCCGCACTACCAGCCAGGTCAGCTTTGGTCATCTTCGCCGAAGCGTCGGGCGTCGTCTGGGCCGAGGCAAAGTTCGTCGCGCCGAGCGTCAGACTCAGGGCAATGGCGGCAATCAGTTGCTTTTTCATGCGTTGGTTAATTGGGTTTGTGAATTAAGGTTTTGATAATAACCAGTTCGTTTGAACTGATGACTTCAGTCAAGGTCTAACCAGGGTTCAAACGATTATGTTTTGGGAAGGTTGTTTTTGCGTCGGTAATAATTCAGTTCATGGCTTTAGAAATTACGAATTCTTTTACATAAATATTTAATTCAATAACTTATCGAGGGAATTCATTTTCTAGATAAGTTATTGAATGATAGTTACTTGTGAATTTCTCTGCGGAGCGTGGTTACGGGGCCGCCGGTTAAAATAGCTGGGATTGTGGGTCGTATTTTTATTTTACTCTCCCGAAGGAATTACTGCACCCATCAATATATCTATCGTTAAATGTGGCCTTACGTTAGGGATATTGCGTTGCATTGCTCACAATAATTTAATGCCTCTGGAACCAGCGGTATTTATTCAAGATATTCGAATGAAGCCTAGCAAATACACCGTCTTAAACGCAGAGGCACGGACTGATTGAAATGGAAAACGATGCGTAAACGCTCACCGATAAGACCAGTGCGGGTCCCTGGTAAAGGCGGTTTTAGCTCGTAAGATGGGACGTTCGTACCTTGCCACTCGCGCGGTTCGGCGTAAACTCGCAGTTGATCGCCCATCACAGACACACGTCAACCCCGCCCGGCGGTTGACTCACGGCATTTAAGAAAATTCCCGAAATACCGTTGATCTATCCAATCCCATCCGACCGACAAACCAGCAATCCCTTTTCCAAATGGTTGTCCTTTAATTGTTTACTTTGATTGGATTGTGCTGGTACGGCGTTTGGAATAAGGAGGAAACCAAGCCAATCAATGTGCAAACCGTGTGCACCGTCACTTACCTTCCCCTTTCAAACAATGGCTACCTGCTCACTTCCAGCCGCGATGAGCAGGCGGTCCGCCCGCTGGCGTCCCCGCCGCGGTCGGCGGTGGTGGGCGGCCGGGAAGTGTGCTTCCCGCGCGACCCGCAGGGAGGGGGAACTTGGATCGCCGCCGCCGGGCGCACTGCCGTTTGCTTGCTGAACGGAGCCTCCGAACCGCACGTATCCCGGCCGCCCTACCGGCACAGCCGGGGACTGGTGCCGCTGCACTGCTTCACGTTCGCAACCATTGATCAATTCCTTGCTCAATCCGATTTTGGGGGTATTGAGCCCTTCACGCTGGTGGTGGCAGAGCCAAACCGGCTGGTCGTGCTCAGGTGGAACGGCCAGGATGCGGCAGTCGGTGAAGCAGACCCCCGAAGGGCGCACCTCTGGTCGTCGGTCACCCTGTACACTCCTAGCACGAGGGCCAAACGGACGCAGTGGTTCGAGGGATGGCTCCGGAATCACCCCGTCCGTTCGGTAGCCAACATCCGGCATTTTCGCCGGCCGTCCGGTGACGGCGACCCGGCGAATGACCTCCGGATGAACCGGCTCTCGTCGGACTCGGGCAGCCAGCTGCATACCGTCAGCCTGACCAGCGTGCGAAGCGAATCGGGTCAAACGGACCTCTTCTACGAGGACTTGATGGCCTCCACCTTTACTCATCACGCCGTTGCGAACTGTTGCGAATCCGTCTAGTGGGCCAGTTGGCAAAGCGGAGCTGATCACCTTGCCTTTTCCCTTCCGGTGGAAATCCTTCTGGGCCCACTGGTCGGGCAAGCTGGGGTATCCTTTTTTCATCCGACTCCGGCACTGGGAATACTGGCCGTTCGCGGTGGTGTATTTTCCGGTTTTCTTCTATTGGATATGGCTTGCGATCAAGGCCCGTTCCCCGTTTTTCTTTTCCGCCGCCAACCCTTCCATTGAAACGGGTGGGATGCTGGGCGAATCCAAGGTGGATATTCTGAACCAGATCAGTGACCAGTACAAACCCAAGACCCTGTTCATTCCCCGGTCCACGTCGCTCGAAGCCATCCGTTCGATGGTAGCCGCCCACCGGATCGCCTTTCCGCTCATTGCCAAACCCAACGTGGGCGAACGGGGCTGGCGGGTGGAGAAGATCCACGATGGGCGGGAACTGGCTTCCTACGTGGGGAGCAACCGGGTGGATTTCCTGATTCAGGCGTACGTGGACACCCCGCTTGAACTGGGCATTTTCTACTACCGCTTTCCCGGACAAAGCCAAGGCGTGGTCTCTTCGGTGGTCCGCAAAGAATTTCTCAGCGTCCGGGGCGATGGCCGTTCTTCCCTGCTGACGTTGATTCAACGAAACGAACGCGCCCGGCTCCAACTGGACGTTTTGAAGGCGAAGTACCGCGCCCGGTTGCATCAAGTGCTCCGCCGCGACGAGACCTTGACGCTGGTCCACATTGGTAACCACTGCCGGGGTACCAAGTTTCTGAATGGCAATCACCTGATTAATGAGCAGCTGACCAGGGTATTTGATGACATCAGCCAGTCCATCGAGGGGTTTCATTTCGGCCGGTACGACGTACGGTGCACGAGCCTGGCTGATCTCTACGCGGGCAAAGGCATCCGGATCCTGGAACTGAACGGTGCCGGGGCCGAACCGGCCCACATTTACGAGCCAGGCTTTTCGGTGCGGGAAGCCTACCGGGTGCTCTTTCACCACTGGCGGGTGCTCTACCAGATCAGCCGCGAAAACCACCGGCGGGGCGTGCCTTACCTCACCCTGCGGGAAGCCGTTCAATTTATCCGGAAAAGCCGGGCGCACAAAAAGTCCCGGCAATAGCCCATGAGCTGGTTTCCTAATTTCTACGTCGCGTTGACGGTCAGCATCTTGGGCACTCTCCCGCTGGGGGTGCTCAACCTCACCATCGTTAAGGTGACCCTGCAAAAAGGAATGCGGGCGGCCCTCGAATTTGCCACGGCCTGTGCCTTGGTGGAGCTGGCTTATGGCTGCCTGGCGGTCTGGGTATCGCAGATGTTGACTCGTTTTACCGCCTTCGAGTTGGCGGCGGAAATCATTTCTACCCTGGTTCTGCTGGGCATGGGCATTCACTACCTGCGGAAGAAAACGGTTCCGTCGGCGGCCCCGCGACCGATCAGGCCCTTCTACTTCGGCATCGCGTTGAGCGCCGTGAACGTAGCCGCCTTCCCCTTCTGGACCATCTACACGTCACTGCTGTCGATGAAAGGGTGGATCGACCTGGAAAGCACCCGATCGACGGTATCCTACGTGCTGGGCATCTCGGCCGGAACCGTAGCCGCCCTGATGCTATTTGCGGTCCTGAGCCTCCGGGTGGGCAAGTTCGTCGCTGCCCAAACCCAACGTTTCGACCAGATCATCGGCCTGCTGTTCCTCGTCCTCTCGTTGGTGCAAACCTTTTCAATGATCAACGATCTCCACCGAGCGCTTTAGACGATAAAAATTGATCACTTAAAACCCAACTTTTCGATGAGCCGTACCTTGTTGATCCTCAGTTGGGCCGCCCAGATCGTGGCCGCCCTTATTTTGCTCCAGACACTCTTTTTTAAATTCACGGGCGCCTCGGAGTCGGTTTATATTTTCTCTACCCTGGGCGTGGAGCCCTGGGGCCGCTACGGCAGCGGGGTGGTTGAACTGGTGGCTGCCGGGCTGTTGTTGATTCCCCGGCTGAGCTGGCTGGGAGCCTTGTTGGGAGCCGGCGTGATGAGCGGGGCGATCCTGTCCCACCTGACCGTGTTGGGCATTTCGGTCCCCAACAGCGACGGCACCTACGACGGCGGGTACTTGTTTATCCTGGCCCTTGTGGTGTTGGTGTGTTGTGCCACGGTGCTATTCATCCACCGGCGGGAGATTCCCGTGGTGGGTCCGCGTTTCGCGTGAACAGGGATGACTTGTACGAATTGCGCCAATACCACTGCGGGTAATTATTGCGAACGCTGCGGGCAGCAGACCACCCTGGGCCGCCTCACGGTAGGGAAACTGGTGAAAGAAGCCTTTTTTTCGGTGGTGCAGGTAGACCGCGGTTTCCTCTTCACAGCCAGGGAACTGAGCCTGCGGCCGGGAAAAACGGTTCGGGCGTACGCGGCCGGCAAACGGGTTGCGCACTACCCACCGCACAAGTACTTGTTCGTGGTCGGCGCAGCGGCCACCTACCTGACCACTCGTTACCACTTCTTCTTCAGTGGATACCAGCCGGTGACTGCCTTTGGCCGGGAAACCAACGCCTTGCTCGGGGTTTTCTTTCAGTACGCCGACGCCTACACCACGCTGGTCAACGTGGTCAGCATTCCCGTGTTTGCGCTGTTTTCGTTTCTCCTCTTCCGGCCGGGGGCCTTCAATTACGCCGAAAACCTGGTGTTAAACGCCTACGTCACCTCGCAGCAGATGCTGCTGTTCGTCGGGGTGGTTCCCGTAGTGGTGTCGTTTCCCGCTCACCGGGGTCCGCTGTTGGGTTTCTACGCGGGGCTTACCCTCCTTTATAACGGGTGGGCCTACCTGCAATTCTTCCAAGCGCGCCTCCCGAACGGGCTCTTCCGGTCGGCCGCCGCGATGGGGCTGGCCTACCTGGTCCAATTCGCGCTGAACCTGTCCTTCTTTTACGTCAACCAATCGTTTCTGCGGTAAGCACCCAACCTCAACAACCCTCCCAACCCCTCACACCCGGAAGCCCATCATCAGAATATCGTCGATCTGGCGGTGGCCGTTCATCCACCCGTCCAGGGTTTGTTCCAGGGCGGCGGCTTGCTCGACCATCGGATCGTGGTGGCGCTCGTGGAGCAGGCGGTGGAGGCGCTTGGCCATGAACTTCTGGTTGTCTTCGCCGCCGAACTGGTCCTGGAAGCCGTCGCTGAAGAGGTAGAAGTGCGTGCGGGGTACCAGGTCGAACACGTGCCGGGTGAAACGGCGCTCTTCCTCGTGCTGATGGCCGCCGACGGCGTGGCGATCTCCTTTCACGATTTGCAGTTCCCCGTTCCGGATGATTACCATCGGATTTTTGGCCCCGGCGAATTCCAGCGTGCGGGCGCGTTCGTCCACCACCACCAGCGCCAGGTCCATGCCATCCCGGTTTTCACTGGTGGCTTGCCGGAGGGCCTGCCGCAGTTCCCGGTGCAGGTGGTTGAGAATTTCGTCGGCCTGGGTAACGCCCCGTTCGTTGACGATGTGGTTGAGCCAGGTATGACCGGCCATCGAGATGAACGCCCCCGGTACGCCGTGCCCCGTGCAGTCAACGGCAACGATGATCGCCTTGCCGTCCCGGCGCGCGAACCAGAAAAAATCGCCGCTCACGATGTCGCGGGGACGGTAGAGCAGGAATGAGTCGGCAAAGTAGTGCTTGATTTCCTGCCAGTCCGGCAGGATGGACTGCTGGATGCGCTGGGCGTAGACAATGCTGGAGGTGATGTTCTGGGTTTTCTTTTCGATCTCGTGGATGGCTTCGCGCAGGGCGATGCTCTGCTGCTCAATCTCGTCGTGTTGTTGTTGGATCTCCGCTTTCTGCCGCGTGAGCAGCACGTTGGCTTTTCGCTTCTGCCGGTAGCTCCAATAAACGATTCCCAGGAAAACGAGCCCCAGACCACCCAGGGCAATCAGGCTGTTGCGCACGTAACGTTCAAAGCGGATGGTTGCTTCCTGCTTGCGCAGCGTGAGTTCCTTGATCTGGTCGGCTTTCCGCAGGTTCTCGATTTCCAGCTGACGCTCCCGGGTGATGCGCTGGCTTTCCCGCAACGTGCGTTTGGTGGAGCGCAGGTCCTTTTCTTTTTCCAGGACTTGGCTTTCGGCCATCACCGAGCGCTCTTCCATCTCTTCGGCCAGGAGCTGGGATTCCAGTTGCTGCCCCCGCATTTCGTCCGTCCGGTGTTGCATGGCTATCTCTTTGGCGCGCAACTCGCCCGCCCGGATCTTCTCGTCCAGTTCGGTGTAACGGGCCATCGCCTCCATCGACTGCTTGTACTTTCCCAGGTCGCCGTGCGCCTCCGCCAACCGGCCGTAGAGGACGCGTTGCAAAGGCTGGTCCTTGGCTTTTTTGGCCAGCGACAGGGCTTCGTCAAAACGGACGACGGCCTGGGCGGTCTGCTTCGTCCGCTCCAATGCCTTGCCCTCGTGCAGGAGGGCATCCGCCAGCCCCCGGTGGTCTTTGCGGGTGCGGTAGATGCGCACCGCCTTGCCAAACGCTTCCAGGGCGATTGATTTCCTGGCCGTTGTGGACGGGTAGAGGTTGCCAAGCGCCAGGTAGGTGGCGGCGGCCATCGTCGTTTGAAGGCGGCCGGGATTGGCTTTCAGCCACTGGTTGAAGTAGGCGATCCCCTCCTGGTTTCTTTTCAGACTCAGGTACAGCGATCCCAGCCGGGTCAGGTAGTGGCTTGCCTCCCGCGGGGTTTTTCCGGATTCGGCCAGGCGCACGGAGTCTTTGTAGAGGGTCAGTTGCAAGTGGGGCTTGTGGGCGGGTCGCCCTTCCGTACCGGACGCCCGGACCGGTTGAGTAATTCCAAACAGCAGGAGGACCGGCAAGAGATTTCGACGGAGGGTTTGCCCCGTTCGCCGCGCTATGCTTGACCGGGTACCCGAACGAAAAGAGACAATACGCATGCAGTTTTGAGCTTAAGGAGCGTGGACAACGGAGGCGCGGAAAGATCGCGCGTTTTACGAAAGGCTAAATTAGCCAACGGGCCCTCAATCCGGAGGATGACGGAAGCGCATTCGATACCAGTGTAAGGAACCGGACGAAATAGCGAACGGGAGCGGATTGCGAAGTGACCAGAAGTGGCCAGGGCCGCACCAGGAGAGGATTCGGCTGGGACTGGGAAGTCGTGCCAGTCGGGCAGGCGCGAGAACGGCCGGAACGGAGCGCTTTGGATGGGTTTCTTACGCTCCGTGCCTGGTTTTAATTTATTAGAAAGCCAACCAAACAGCGTTAAGCTTTGAGACAAAAATAGTCAATCACCGTAGGAAGAGAATAGCCCGACCATTCGGAGCAACGATGCACGGCACCGTCGCTACCGGTTCATCAGTTCTTCAATTTCCTCGGCCTCGATGGGAATGTGCTCCATCAGGTCCACGTTGCCCGATTCGGTGATCAGGAGGTTATTTTCGAGCCGGATGCCCAGGCCTTCTTCCCGGAGGTAGATACCCGGTTCGCAGGTAAAGACCATGCCCGGCTCGAACGGGCGGTACTTGCTGCCCACGTCGTGCACATCCAGCCCCAAGTAGTGCGAAGTGCCGTGCATGAAGTACTTCTTGTAGAGCGGGGCCTCTTCCGGCTGGTTCTTCACGTCGGTGGCATCCAGCAGTCCCAGCCCGATCAGTTCCCCTTCCATTACCTTCCCCACTTCCCGGTGGTATTCATCCCACAGGTTGCCCGTCACCAGCATCCGGCGGGCTTCCCGCATCACCCGCAGCACGGCGTTGTAGACGGCCTTCTGCCGGGCGGTGAACCGGCCGTTAACCGGAATGGTGCGGGTCATGTCGGCGTGGTAATTGGCGTAACCCGCCCCCACGTCCATCAGCAGCAGGTCGCCGTCCCGGCAAACCTGATCGTTGTGAATGTAGTGCAGCACGCACGTATTGGCGCCCGAAGCGATGATGGGCACGTAGCCCGCGAAACCGGCCCCGTGGCGAATGAATTCGTGGGCGTATTCGGCCTCCACGCCGTATTCGGTTACGCCCGGCTTCACGAAGTTCAGAACCCGGCGAAACCCCTGCTCGGTCAGCGCGCAGGCCTTCCGGATCGCCTCCACCTCCCTGGGGGATTTGACGGCCCGCAACCGGTGCATCAACGGGGCTGCCCGCTCGTAGTGGTGCAAGGGGTAGCGCTGCTGGCAGTAGCGGATGAAACGGGCATCCCGGGTTTCCACTTCCACCACGGCCCGGGTATGTTCGTTGGTGTTGAGGTAAACGTGTTCGCACTCGGCCATCAGGGTATTGAAAAGCGCTTGAAACTGGGAGAGCCAGTTCACCGTTGATACACCGGAAAGTTCACGGGCTTCGTCTTGCGTGTTTTTTCTTTTGTTCTTGCCTGTCCTTTTCTTACTCTACCCTACTTCATTTACGCGCGCTCACGCTCTTCTCTCTCCTGCTCCTTTGCGCCGGCGCGG
>JACMKY010000106.1 GCA_014379925.1 Cytophagales bacterium
GAGGTGTGCTGAATGAACACGTGCAACAGTCCGACCCGGAGGCTCTTCAGTTCGGGAAATTGCTGTTCGACCACCCGGGTGATCAGGTGAAAGCCACGCGGGTGAGGCGGTAGGACGATCGTTTTCTGGAAGAACTGCATCGGATGCCATGTCAAACGGCAGCGACGGTTCGCCGCTGCCGTTTAATGTTCTTGAAACCTGACTACGCCAGCGCCTGCTTGCAGTAGTCAAGGCACTTTTTGATCTCGGTCACCGTATCCGCTCCCTTGTATTCATATTCGATGTTGGCGGGGAAGGCATACTTGTTGTCCCGCAACAACGCCAACACCTCTTTCAGGGGCGTTTCACCCTGGCCGAAAACTTCGTTGCTGCCGTGGTTGCGTTTCCGGTCCTTGAGGTGGATCATCACGATGCGTTCGTGGTGCTGGCGGATAAAGGCGATCGGATCGTCGTTGGCCGCAACGAAGTGACCCACGTCCAGGTTGAAGACGATGAACGGCGAAGCGCCCTGGGTGGCCCGCTCGAAGCTGGCGGCGTTCGAAAACTCGTTCAGGTCTTCGATCTTGTCGTGGTTGTGCAGCCCGACGCGGATCTTGTATTTCTGGGCGAACGGATCGATCCGTTTCACGATGCTCACCGTGGAGGAAGCCGTCATGGTGTTCACGCCCAGCGCCTTGGCCATCTGGAAACCCCGCTCGATCTCCCCGTCGCTCATCTGGTCGCGGAAGCTGTAGTTGTAGGCGCTGAGTTGGACGCCGGCTTTCTTGAACTGGTCCGCCACTTTTTTCATTTCGTCCAGCGATACCGTCATGCGCCACTTCTGGCGTTCTTCGCCGGTCAACTCCTTGGGTTCCACGTGCCCCGACCACAGTTCGCAGCTGTTGATGCCCACCTCCGCAATCGCCTGGATGGCCTCTGCCAATCCGCGGTCGCGCAGGCTGTAGCTCTGAATCCCGATTTGCACGCCCTTGATTTTGGAGTTGGGTTTGGTATCGAGCCAGTTGTTGGCCCAACCCGTCGCGGGGGCGGCCAGGGTGGCTAAGCCGCCCAGGGCCAATTTGTTCCATTCTCGTCGGTTCATCGTTTTAGTTGGTTTAGATGGGTAAAGATTATTGAATGATCAATGGCAAACAATCAACAAGGTAAAGATGGGTTGACACCCGGTTGCGATACCGGGCGGATTATTCGGTGCGAAAGCCTTCCTTTCCGGAGAAGGCAATCAGTTTTTCCGCAGGCGCATCACTTGCCCGCCGCCGGCCGCGAGTTGAACCGTCAGCGTGTCGGCGCGACGAACGGTACGGGTTTGTTGGGTGAGGTGATTGGGATGCTGGTCGGCGTCGGGCGCATCGGCGTACAGTTCGGCGCTGTAGGCGCCATCGGGCAGGAAATCCAGCCGGATCGGCACTTCCCGCGCCGTCCAGTTGGTGATCGTGCCCACGAACCAATCCGCGCCCTTCCGCCGGGCGATGGTGATCCATTCCCCCACCCGCGCGTCCACTACGCGGGTTTCGTCCCAAACGGTCGGCACCTGTTTCAAAAAATCAAACCCCGCCTGACCCCGGTAGGCGGCGGGGTAATCGCAGACCATGCCCTGGTAATTTTCCAAAACCACGTACATCGCCAATTGGTGGCAGCGGGTTCCCAGCATCAGGGGTTCGGTGGACTGAACCTTGAACTGCGACCGCGGGACGGCCCGGAACCCGCCCAGGTGGTAATCGGTCGAGCCGGCGAGCATCCGCGTAAACGGAATGTTGATGTCGTGGTCCGGGTCGACGCGGCTATTCCACTTGTTGTTTTCGTAGTTGAGGGTGCCCTCCCGCGTAAACTCGTTCGGATACGTGCGGTGCAGGCCAGTGGGCTTGTAGGCTCCGTGAAACTGAATGTGCAGCTTGTGTTCGGCGGCTTTCCGCAGGATCTTCTCCTGCAAGTTGACCATCTCCTGGTCGTCGCGGTCCATGAAATCCACCATCAGGCCGCGCAGGCCCCATTTTTCGTACTGCGCAAAGGCTTCGTCCAGCTTCCGGTTGAGGGCTTCCCAATACACCCACACCCGGATGCCGACGCCCCGCTGCCGGCCGTAATCGCAGATTTTTTGCATATCCAACCCCGGCACGGGCCGGGCGACGTCGGCATTCGGCCCCGGTACGAAGTTCTGTCCGTCGCTCACGTACCACTCGTGGCCGCCGTGCTCCACCACGGAATGGTACTCCAGGCCGTTTTCCGCGCAGAAATCAATGTAGTGTTTGGCCGTCTCGAAATTGTTGCCGGGCTCGAACGTGGTGTCGGTCACCACGTTGCCGTTCCACCACGGGAACGTGCTCTTGCCCGGTAAAATCCACGACACGTCCCCGATCTTGCTCGGCTCGTTGAGGTTGGTCAGCAGGTTTGATTCGATGAGGGCGCCGACCCGGTCGCCGATCAGCAGCACCCGCCAGGGACTCCGGTGGGGCAGCACCGCCTTTACCTTGGTTCCGTCCCCGTTGGGCAGGGGCGATAACTGGCTCGTCAGCGTGTCGTTGCGTTTGATCAGGTACATCCCGGCGTAGTCCACCAGGGCCGCTTCGGTGATGGCCAGGTAGGTTTGGTCAGGAAACTCAAACAGGGTCGGCGTATCCATGAGTGAATCGTCTTTCACCTCACTCAAAGACAAAGTGGCGTATTCTCCTTCGTGCGACGTGGTGAAGCCGGGCAGGAACAGCGTCCGGACTTTCGGATTCCGGGCCAGGCGAAACGTTGTGCGCTCGTCGGTGAGCGAATACGACGACCAGTTCCGCTGCGACGGAAATTCGTAGCGGAAAGCCACGCCGTCGTCGTAGGCCCGGACCACCAGGCTGATCCGCCGCCGCGGGCCGCGGCGTTCCACCAGCGGAATGGTCACTTCCCGGTAGCGGTTGCGCACCGTTTTCGCTTTTCCCACCACCAACTCGTACGTTTCGTCGGCTTCCCGGAAGCGGGGGCGTTTGACCTTCAACCCTTTTCCGAACGTGCCGTTTTCCCGGAAAGACAGCGTTAACTTCGAATCGTCGACCAGGGTTTTGCCCTTGAACGCCACCCGGTACACTGGCCCGTCGTCGGTCAGCCGGAACGTGAAAGCGACGTTGCCATCCGGCGAAGCCAGTCGGATGTCTTGCTGAGCCAGGACGGGCAAAGCCGCCAGCCAGCCGAAGAAAAAAAAGTACAGCCGTGGTTTCATGGCGAGGCGAGGCATCGATGAACCGTTTCGGCACGGGTCGGTGGTCAATGGATGTCTAGGTGATTCATTAGAATTGCGCTAACGCCAACGGTGATCAGCGCCACCGGAAAGCTGGCGAGCGGCTTAGCAACGCTTTCCACGGACGGAAAACCCGTTGGTTGAAATGCGTCGCTGGCCACGAAGCCGGAGTACCTTACCCGGCTTCGTGGTTCTTCGGATCGGCGGTTTTTTAAACGTCGCAGATGGTGATGCCCTGCTTGAGCGAAGCCAGGGAATCCTGGCGGGCGGGAATGAACTCCTGCGCCACGTGCCCTTTGAAGCCGGTTTCGGCGATGGCTTTCATAATGGCCGGGTAGTACAACTCCTGCGTTTCGTCGATTTCGTGCCGGCCGGGTACGCCGCCGGTGTGGTAATGCGAAATGTAGGGGTGGTATTCCTGAATGTTGCGAATGATGTCGCCCTCCATGATCTGCATGTGGTAGATGTCGTAGAGCAGCTTGAAACGTTCGGAACCCACCATCTTGCACAGGTCCACGCCCCACTTGGTGTGGTCGCACTGGTAATCTTTGTGGTTTACCTTGCTATTGAGCAGTTCCATGGAAATCGTAATCTTGTATTTTTCGGCCGTGGCCATCAGGCGCTTCAGGCCCTTGGCGCAGTTTTCCATGCCTTGCTCGTCGCTCATCCCGTTGCGGTTGCCCGAAAAGCAGATGAGCTTGTCGAGGCCGGCGGCGGCGGCTTTGGGAATCACTTCCTCGTAGCTCTTCACCAGTTCGTCGTGGTACTGCGGATCATTGAATCCCTTTTCAATGCCTTTTCCCGCGCCCTGGGGCATCGCGCAGGTGAGGCCGTACTTCTTCAGGGTGGGCCATTCGTTGGGGCCGAGCAGTTCGATGGAAGAAATGCCCATCTGCTTGGCCGCTTTGCAGAGGTCTTCGAGGGGAATCTTGTCGTAGCACCACTTGCACACCGAGTGGTTGATGCGGCCTTTCAACGGCAGGGCGGGTGCTTCGGGGTCCCAGGCGGCGCTGGTCGTCGGGTTGGCGGCTTCCATGGAGTTGGGTAGTAAGGTAGCAGTGGTCAGGAGGGCAGCACTGCCCGCTAAATTCTTGAGGGCCGCGCGGCGGGATTGGGGCTTGTCCATGAGTGTATAGGCTTAGTTTGAGCTAAATGTACGGAGATTTTCTTTTCGTGCAACTACCGATTTTCCGTGGTCGATGGTTTAACCGTCCGGTGGCAAACAACCCCAATCGCCCGCTGCCGGCGTGGGAACCCGGCATTTGCCCGGACGCTGCAATGGGTCGTTTCGCCCCCGGAATTTCCGAATCAGACGCAACGTTCGCGGCAAATTTGCTTACTTTGGGCGCATTCATTTCAACCCATGACCAACGAGAACGTTATCCAAGTCGGCCTGGCTTCCTACGGCATGTCGGGCCTGGTCTTCCACGCGCCACTGCTGGCGTCCCACCCCGGCTTCGAAGTCAAGAAAATTGTGGAGCGCAGCTCCCAAAAATCGCTGCAAACGCATCCCCGAGTCGAGGTGGTGCGGAGTTTCGAGGAACTGCTCCGGGACGAGAACATCGGGCTCGTGGTGGTCAACACCCCCGACTTTCTGCACTACGCCATGGCCGAACAAGCCCTGCGCGCCGACAAGCACGTGGTGGTGGAAAAGCCCTTCACACTGGCTTCGGCCGAGGCGCAGGCCCTCATCGCCCTGGCCCGCGAGCGGGGTCGGCTGTTGAGCGTGTTCCAGAACCGCCGCTGGGATGGCGACTTCCTGACCGTGCAACGGGTGGTGGAGAGCGGCTGGCTGGGTCAACTGGTGGAATACGAATCCCACTACGACCGCTTCCGCAACTACATCGACGCCGACAACTGGAAGGAAGGCACCAAGCCGGGTTCACCCGCCAGCGCGGGCCTGCTCTACAACCTGGGCTCCCACCTCATCGACCAGGCCCTGGTGCTGTTCGGCATGCCCGCCCGCGTGACCGCCGACCTGCGCGTCCAACGTCCCGGTGGCCGCATCGTGGATGGCTACGAACTCATCCTGGATTACGGCGGGTTGAAGGTGACGCTCAAGTCGAGTTACCTGGTGCGCGAACCCGGCCCGCGTTTCGTGCTGCACGGCACGGAAGGTTCGTTCGTCAAGTACGGCATCGACCCGCAGGAGGAAGCGTTGAAAGCCAAAAAGACCCCTGGTAGCGCGGGCTGGGGCCAGGAACCGGAAGCCGACTGGGGCTTGCTCAACACCGACATCGGTGGTCTGCACTTCCGCGGAAAAATCGAAACCCTGCCCGGCAACTACCTCCGCTACTACGACGGCGTGTACGACGCCTTAACCACAGGCGAGGAACCGGCGGTGAAAGCCGAAGAAGCCGCCAACGGAATCCGGATCATTGAGGCCGCGATGGAAAGCAGCCGGGAAAAGCGATCGGTGGCGCTGTAGTGGGATGGATCGTGGGTACTTTGCGATAGGGGAGGGGTGCCAGTCGGTGCTGTTAGCTGTTCAGAATCCTTTCATTACCCC
>JACMKY010000107.1 GCA_014379925.1 Cytophagales bacterium
ATCCCGGGTGCGTCAATCCTCATTCCGTATTTTCTTTTTCCGCCACGGCTGGTTGCCCTCCGGGTAATATAGGTTAATTAGAATATAAACGCTGACTTGATGCTCTACAATAGTGGTGTTTCTGCTCCTTCTTTTTTGCGGCAGTTTGCCGAGCAGAGCGATCTGGTTGTCTTTGCCTACGAGGTGGAATCCGATCGGTTCACCTACCTAAATCCTGCCTTTCAGCGAGTGTTTGCGCGCAGCCCGGACAGCCTCCGAAGTGCCGACGCCCTGCTGTCCCTGGTTCACGGGGAAGACCAAGCCTACCTGAGGGAAATCTACGGGCAACTGCTGGCTGGGGAAATCAAAAAGAACGTGGAGTGTCGCATCCTGCTGCCCGACAACAGCGAGCGGTGGGTGCAGATCAGGCCGTTCCTGCTGAAAGAACAACCCGGTCAACGCATAATTACCGGATCGGTGGAAGACATCACCGATTGGAAGCATTACATCGACGTTGAAACCCGTCACACCAACAAGAAAAACACCATCCTGCAGATTCTCTCCCACGACCTGGCCGGGCCGTTGGGCAACATCCAGGCCCTGTCCGCCCTGGTGACCACCCGCGTCCGGCATTATCAAGACGCAGAGCTCGACAAAGTGATGGGTTTAATTACGGAAACCAGTGAACGCAGCGTCCGCCTGATCCGGGAATTCGTCAGCCGGGAGTTTCTGGAATCGTCCGAAACGGCACTCATCCGATCCAGGGTGAATATTGTCGAAAAGATCCGGGAGGTCACGGATCAGTATCAGCATTCCCAGCAGAATTCAGCCAAGACCTTTACCCTGGCTTCTCCCGATCCGGCCATTTACGTTGGAATCGATGAAGCGAAGTTTATGCAGGTAATCATCAACTTGATTTCCAATTCCGTCAAATTCACCGCCGATGACGGCGTGATCACGGTCGGCCTAAATGACCGGGGGGCTAGCCTGTTGGTTACGGTGGAAGACAACGGCGTCGGTATTCCCCGGAAGTATCACGCGTGCCTGTTTGACAAATTTACCAAGGCCGGCCGGCCAGGTTTGCGGAATGAGCCCAGCGTGGGCCTGGGGATGTCCATCATCAAGACCATCGTCGAGTGGCACGACGGCCAGATCTGGTTCGAAAGCGAGGAGAACAAGGGTACCCGCTTTTTCATCGAGATTCCCAAGGAATAGCCGGTAGTTTGCGTAGCTGGTTAGCGCGGAACGGGCTTTCCTCCTCCCGTCAAAACCGCGAAGCCGCCCCGCTACAACGCCGCCATTGTTACCAGAATGGCCTCCATCTGCCGGGCCACGCGCCCGCCCGCCTCGTCGTAGTTGTTGACCAACAGGGCGAAGCTCATTTGTTCGCCGGCGGAATCCCGGAAGTAGCCCGCGTAGCTTTTCACCCGCTCGGTGGAGCCACTCTTGGCCCGCACGTTGCCCGCCGCCCGGGTGCCTCTGGCCAGCCCCTTCACCGTACCCGAAACGCCCACCACCGGAACGGAGGCGTAGAAGGAGCCGAAATCCGGTTCCCCGGCCACCCGCCGCAGCAGGTCGGTGAGTTGGGCGGCCGTGATGGCGTTTTGGGGTGAGAGACCGCTGCCATCCCGCATCCAGAATCCTTGGGTAGCCATTCCTTTCCGGCGCCAGTATTCCACCACGGCCCGCGTGCCGTATTCCGTGCTGCCCGCGGAGAAGGGCCGGACGGGTCCGAGGTAGCGGTCCAGGGTTTTCAGCAGGGCTTCCGCGTACAAGTTGATGCTCTGGAAGTTGGTTTGCTGAATGATGTCCTTCAGGGGCGGCGACGGGTGGGTGTAGAGCAACGTGCGCTTGCCCGCCGGGAGCGGCCCCCGGCGGAGCAAACGGTCGGTGGTGGGCGCGTCGCGCACGACGAAGCCCGCCGCTACTAGTTGCTGATGCAGGTGGCAGGCCAAAAAAAACGGCGGATCGGGCAAGGCACCCCGCACGGCGAAAGTAGGTGCGCCCGCCGGAATGGTTCCTTCCAGCTGACCCAGATTGTGGTAGGGCGCCCCGTAGATGTAGCATTGGTCACCCGAGCCGGGCGCCCCCGTGGTCACCCGGTTGGCAAACTCCAGGCCGGGAACGGCGGGCTCGGTGCGCAGCACGCGAGCGGCCGAACCGACGGCCGGGCCCGGTTGAAAGATAACGCGGTACAGGTTTTCGTTGAAGTTCAAGCCGTAGGCAGCGGCGCCGTAATAGTTGCCCACGTCGCCCCAGACCCAGGTGGATGGCAACGCGTTTTCCTCGAAAATACCCGCGTCGGCCACCACGGCCCCGTTTATTCGTCGGATGCCCGCCGCTTTCACCCGTTCTACCCATTGCCCGGTAAGTGCTGCCGCGTCGGGATGTCCCTCGAAACGGTTGCTGCCCAGCGTGGGATCGCCCCCGCCCCGGAGGTAGAGGTTGCCCTGAAGCGTGCCGTCCCGGAGTTCGCCATCGTACTCGAGGCTGGTCTGAAAGGCGAAGTCCTGGCCCAGCACCAAAAGCGCCGTGGCGGTAGTGACCAATTTGAGGGTGGAAGCGGGTGCGGCGCTCCGGTGGCCGTTCAGTTCCAGAATCGTCACGCCCGTTGCCACCGACCGTACAGAGAAGGCCACCAGTCCGTGCCGCGCCAGGCTGTCGTTTTGCAAAGTCTCGAGTTGGGTACGGAGCTTGCGGAGGGCGGGCGATTCCGGCGGGACGGAGTGAGTGGGCGAGGAAAGACAAAGCAAACGGACAATCAGGAAAACCGCGGGGAAGGACATCATACCAGTATCAAGTAGTCAGTATTGAAATAAAACACTGTCTTTCAGTTTTTTTAGGGTTGCTCTACTATGCCGTTGGAATTTCAGTTTAATGTACGCCCAAGGTTACGCATCACTACCCGGGTTGGTCAATCCAGGCAAATTTCCCTGGTTGTTGGAGGTTATTCTTTCGTCCGAAGCGACCTCACCGAATTACCACTGACGACAAATGAGTACGAATACCGGGAATGCCCGGGCGCGGCTGCGCTACGCCGGCGCAGGAAACACCCAGACTTTCCGGGGCGTAACGCAGTAGTTGAGCCTTACATCCCATTCGTCCGGCTCCGGGATGGCGGCGACCGGCTCGAACACGGATAAACCAATTTTGACGGTACCCGGGCGGCATTCGGCCAGGAAACGGTCGTAGTAGCCTTTGCCGTAGCCGACGCGGTGGCCTCGTTGGTCGAAGATGACCAGGGGAACCAACACCGAGGCGATCCGTTCGGTCGGAAACCCGTCGCCGGCGACGGGTTCCGGAATGCCCCCCGGCGTGGATGCCAATTCGAGCCGACTATTCCAAACGTAATTTTCCAGGTGATCGCCGTTGACTTTGGGAATGACCACCGTAACCTCCGGGTGAAACCGGTGGATGTGCCCAATGATGAGCTTGGTGTCTACTTCCTTCTGCTGGTGGATGGGCAAAAAGCAATGAAGGTTGCGAAGCGCATCGGGCGGGAAACGGGCGAAGAACTGCCGGCAGATGGCGCGGCTGGCTTGCGCGATTTGTTCGTCGCTCAGCTTTTTTCGCTCGGCCAGGTAGTGCTTCCGTAGGGTGCGCTTGTTCACTCCTCGGTTAGCAGGTGAAACTGGAAACTAAACGGGTCGAAAACCGCCTGTACTTGGCGAAGAAAGTCCGGGTTGTTGAGGGCGAAATTCAGGTAGTTATCCGTTCGTTCCTGCAAGCCACCGTTGGGAAACAGCTTGGCCTTCAAGCCCATCAGCTGGTTGATTTCCGTTTCCTGGCTGCCTTCCTGCGCCTTTCGCAGGCGTTTGTCGATGTTTTCCACCGATTTCAGGAGCTTCTGTTTCTCAGCCAATACCAATCCCTCCAGCGATCTATCGAGCGCAACGGCTTTCTTCAGGACTTGACTGAAAACCTGATCGAAGGCCGCGGTCTCGGCTTCCAGCCCCACCGCTTCGGTATTCTTCTCCAGGAACCGCCGTTTCAGGCTTGCTTCGTCCAGAAAGAGCGCCGCGTCGGAAAGATTCAGTTTCTGAATGCGCTTGGCGTGGGCCTTGTTGATCACCAACGCAAAATTTCGGGGCATCACCACGGGATAAGGAAGCTGGTAGTGGGCGAAGAGGTCCTTCAACTGCATCCAGTAGGCAACCTCCGCCGGCCCCCCGACGTAGGCCAGGTTAGGCAACACCGTTTCCTGGTACAAAGGTCGGAGGATTACATTGGGGCTGAACTTTTGGGGTTCGTTTTCAACCAGGTCCAAAAGCTCCGCTTCGGAAAAGGACAAGGGGGTATTCAATACCTTATACCCGCCGTCTTCCTGCACAATGCGCTCCCGCTGGTGGTCGTCGAGGTAAAAAAAATTAACTTCACGGGCGTTTACCTGGGTTTTGTAGCCCAACGCTTCCAGTTGCTGGGAGGACTTTTTTACCCGTTCAAACGCCGAATGACGCGTCAGGTCGTCGCGCATCACCCCTTTGAACAGCGCTTTCAGTTCCCGGTCGTCGGCGTCCACGCAAACCAGGCCTTCGTGGCCGAAGAGTTCGTTGGCCACGCAACGGGTCGCTTCCGCCAGGGTGCGGTGGTGCAGGTAGGCATTTTCGAACAGACTCACTTTTTCGGGCAGTTCCTGCAGCAACGGCGTCAGGTCCTGGGTCGTCATTCGGCCCACGGCACCCGTCTGGGGGGTTTGCCACTCGTATTTCTTGCCAAACAGGTAGAAATGGTTGATTTCCGCCAGGTCGTGGTCTTCAGTAGCCATCCAATACACCGGCACGAAACGGTACTGGGGATAACGCACCCGCAGTGCCTTGGCCAGGTTGATGGTTGTAATCAACTTGTAGATCACGTAGAGGGGACCGGTGAAAATATTCAGTTGGTGCCCGGTGGTTACCGTGAACGTGTTGCTCTCTTTCAGTACTGACAAGTCGGGATGGTTCGCCACGGATGCGTACTGCCGGGTCAGCAGTTGGTAGAGGACATCCCGGTGAACCGGCGCGGCGGCCCGCGCTTCGATCTGGGCCTCGAAATTTTCCAAAGTCGGGAAACGTCCGAAGAAAGGCGCCAGTGCGGGCTCGTTTTGCAGGTAATCCAAAAAAACGGGAGAGAACTGACGGGTCTCTCCCAAGGGTAAGGGGTGGCTGGTCATGGGTACGTTGGCTGACGGCCGTACAGGCGGCGGTTCGATGAGCAACAAAGGAGGGTAGGCGCGGAGTTCACGCGGATTATCCTTTCGTGAGGTCGGCAAAGAGTTGGTGAAGCCAAATTCGGGTGGGGGTGTACTGATACAGCACGACACCAATGATCAGGAGGATGAGAATCCACTTGAAAAAGGATTGAATTAATTTAATGACCACGAAAACCGCCACCACGCATACGGCCACCCACAAAAAGCTCTGGAATGTCTCCATCGGAAGGACGCGTAGTTGCGCGGGCAAATTAGGGAATAAAATTACCCCGCCAACTCCCCGTACAGGTCAAATTCAGTGGCGTCAGTGATGGTTACCCGGGCAAAATCGCCCGGACGAACGGAAGCATGGGCCGCGGAAACCAGCACTTCGTTGTCCACTTCCGGGGAATCGAACTCGGTACGACCCACGAAATAGCCGCCTTCTTTCCGGTCGAAGAGCACCTTGAACGTCTGGCCGATCTTTTTTTGATTCAGTTCCGCCGATATGGTTTCCTGCAAGGCCATGATCGCATCCACCCGTTCCTGTTTTACCTCCGCCGGGATGCGGTCCTCGTAGGTGAAAGCGTGGGTATTCTCCTCGTGCGAATAGCTGAAAACGCCCAGGCGGTCGAAGCGGGACTGCGCTACGAACTGGTACATTTCCTCGAAGTCCGCTTCCGTCTCGCCGGGGTGCCCGGCAATGAGCGTCGTGCGGAGGGCGATGCCGGGTACCCGTTCCCGGATGGTCTGGATAAGGCCCTCGGTCTTTTCCCGCGTAATGCCCCGTCGCATGAGCTTGAGTACGGACGAGGAGCCGTGTTGGAGGGGCATATCCAGGTACTTGCAGAGGCGCGGACGCTCCCGGATCACGTCCAGCACTTCCAGCGGAAAACCCGCCGGGTAGGCATACTGCAACCGGATCCACTCGATTCCCTCCGTGTCGGCCAGGCGGTCCAGCAACTCCGCCAGGTTGCGCTTCCGGTACAAGTCCAGCCCGTAGTAGGTCAGGTCCTGGGCAATGAGGATCAGCTCCTTGGTGCCGCGCTGGGCGAACGATTTGGCTTCGGCCAGGACCCGTTCCATCGGTTTGGAAACGTGGCCGCCGCGCATGAGCGGAATGGCGCAAAACGAACACGGGCGGTCGCAGCCCTCGGAAATTTTCAGGTAGGCGAAGTGGGCGGGGGTGGTCAGCAGGCGCTCCCCGACCAATTCGTGCTTGTAGTCGGCTTTGAGGGTTTTCAGGAGCCGGGGCAGTTCGTTGGTGCCGAAGTAGGCATCTACCGTCGGGATCTCCTGCTCCAGTTCATCCCGGTAGCGGTGCGACAGGCAACCCGTCACGTACAGCTTGTCGATCAAGCCGTTTTCTTTCGCACCGGCGTAGCGCAGGATGGTGTCGATCGACTCCTGCTTGGCGTTGTCGATGAAGCCGCAGGTATTCACGATCACGATGTTGGCATCGTCTTTCCCGGATTCGTGCGTTACGCGGAAGCGATTGGCTTTCAGTTGGGTATACAACTCCTCCGAATCCACTAGGTTTTTGGAACAACCCAGCGTAACGATGTTTACCTTATTCTTGGTGAGTCCTTTGGTTTTCAATGTACGGGCGATGCTAGCTGGTGCGTTTTTCGGGTTTGCCGGGCGGAGCCAAGTTCAGTACGCCGCGGCGTAATCCACCGTCAACGTGATCCGCTCCACGTTTCCCGGCCGCACGGTTACCGGAAAAATGTCGTTTTCGCCATCGAACGAGTTGGCGTACAGTCCCTTGCTTTCTTCCCACACGAAAACCGAATACTGTCCTTCGGGAAGGTCGACGCAGAAACGACCGTTGGCGTCGGAGGCAACCCGCTTCACCAGTTTGGTTTTGATGTTGCGGTGGAAAACCCCGTCGGAAGTGACTTGGTTCATATTGGTGCGTTCGTACACCACCACGTCCCGTTGAACGGGTTTGCCTTGGGAGGCCGGCCGGTCGGGGGAAGGCATCTGATTGCCTTCTTTCCAAACAATGGTGCCGCACACACCCTGAAGAATGCCCGCTTGGTTATTCATTCCCGACCCGGATTTGGGCTTTTGACAACAATTCAGGCCCAAAAACAGCAGGCAGGATAAACTGACAACCAAGGGCTTTTTCATATTTTATCGGCAAATATTTCGGGGTTCAACTGCCAGCACCACGGTGGCAAGCAGGGAGGCAACGTTAAACGACATTCAGAATTCTGGTAGGAAACGCATCGTAAAGGTTTGCGAATCCATCCGTCGGTGCATTGCACCGACGCTATTCCTTCACCCATCAACTCAACGGTATGGGGTCGGCTCGATTAATTTCGTTTAAAAAGCGAATCTACGAACTCCGCCTTATTGAATACCTGCAAGTCATCGATTTTCTCCCCCACCCCGATGTACTTGACCGGGATCTTGAATTGGTCGGAAATGCCGATTACCACGCCGCCCTTGGCCGTGCCGTCCAGTTTGGTAATGGCCAGGGCCGTTACCTCGGTAGCCCGCATGAATTCCCTGGCCTGAATCATGGCGTTTTGGCCGGTGCTGCCGTCGAGTACCAGCAGCACTTCGTGGGGCGCTTCGGGAATAAACTTCTGAATGACCCGTTTGATCTTGGTGAGCTCGTTCATCAGGTTCACTTTGGTGTGTAGCCGGCCCGCCGTGTCGATGATCACCACGTCGGCCCGCATTTCCACGGCTTGCTTGACGGCGTCGTAGGCCACGGCGGAAGGGTCGGTATTCATGCCGTGGGAAATGACCGGGACACCCACGCGCTGGCCCCACAGTTTCAGCTGGTCCACGGCGGCGGCCCGGAACGTATCGGCCGCCCCCAGCACCACCTGCTTGTTCTTTTTCAGCAGTTGGGCCGCCAACTTGCCGATGGTCGTCGTTTTGCCCACTCCGTTTACGCCCACGACCATAATCACGAAGGGACCGGGAACCGATGGGATGGAGAAATCCGCCACGTCTACCGATTGGTTTTCGGCCAGCAGTTTGGCTACCTCTTCCCGGAGAATCCGGTCCAGCTCATCCGTGCCGAGGTACTTGTCGGCGGCCACGCGTTTTTCGATCCGGTCAATGATTTTCAACGTCGTATCCACGCCCACGTCGGAACCGATCAGGATTTCCTCCAGCTCGTCGAGCACGTCTTCGTCCACTTTCGACTTGCCCACCACGGCCTTGCTCAACTTGGAAAAAAAGCTGTCTTTGGTCTTTTCCAGGCCCTTGTCGAGGGACTCTTTCTTCTCTTTGGTAAAAAAATCAAAAATGCCCATGGGAATTCATTGCGGGATGCGGGCTTACTTTCGTAGGGAGCCGGAGTGTGCTACGTAAACCGGGTAAGAACAAAAAAAGTCCCCACCGGGAGGGACTTTTACTGGAAGATGGTAAAAAAACAACTTTACTTTTTCGAAGCCAGCGCATCCTGCAACTGATCGAGGGGAATCATTTCCTCCTTGAAGGTATAGGCACCCGTCTTGGGCGACTTTACCGCTTTGATGATCTTGGCGAAATTTTTTCCGCCCCCTTCTTTCTTCAGGGTTGCCACTACTTTCTTAGCCATGGGTTGTGGAGTTTAACGTTTTTCGTTCGAAGCGGGTGGTCAAGGCCAGTAAACGAGGCCAAATCCCCAACCCCAAAAACTTCGAATGGGTTATTTAATTTCTTTGTGGACGGTTACCTTCTTCATAATGGGATTGTATTTCTTCAACTCCATACGGGCAGTGGTATTTTTACGGTTCTTGGTGGTGATGTAACGGGAGGTACCTGGCAAACCCGAATTCTTGTGTTCGGTGCATTCCATGATTACCTGAACCCGGTTGCCTTTCTTAGCCATGCGCTTTAACGGATTAAATTGGGTTGGCAAAGCTACGCGATTCCAATCTTTAAAAAAAGGGCAATCCTAAAATTTTCACCACCCGGGTTCAAGCTACGCCCGGCGCTTCCGCCAGCACGTACAAATCCGCCAGGTTTCTTCCCAGTCCATTGTAATCAAGGCCGTAGCCCACCACGAAACGGTTGGCGATTTCGAAGCCCACGTAACGCGGGCGAATCGCTTTGCGCAGGGCCTCCGGTTTGAAAAGCAGCGTGGTAATTTCCACTGACCGGGGATTTTGCTTTTGTAACTCCGTCAGAATCTCGCTCATTGTCAGGCCCGTGTCCACAATGTCTTCCACAATCACCACGTGCCGGCCGGTGAGGTCTTCCTGCAAACCAATCAGTTGGGTAACCCGTCCCGTACTGGCCGCTTGTTGATAAGACGACACCTTGACGAAACTGATTTCACAAGGAACCGAAATTTCCTTCATCAAGTCGGCGGCAAACATAAAGGCCCCGTTCAACACCCCGACCAAAAGCGGGCGTTTGGCTTGATAATCCTGGCTGATTTGGAGGGCCAGGGCGGCAATCCGCGCTTCAATGGTTTTTCTTTCAATGAAAGGAACAAAGTCTTTGTCTCCGACGGTGATCATGGGATGAAAAAAAACAAATCCAGGAGCGTCCGCCGTTCCTGGATTCAAAAGAGGAAAGAGGCACGATTCAAGGCTTGTCGTCCGCGAACAGCAATCGCTTGCTCCTCAGCACGAGCTTCTCCAATTCCGCTACCTCCGCCGCCAGTTCGGTGCGCAGATTGGATTGCATCGCCGCAATGGCAACGCCGAATCCGTAGAGTCCCACCCACTCGTGGGCCAGCAGAAACAAGGCAATCAGCGAAACCAGCGGTACCGCCGCCGAAAACAGGCGCACGCCGTTGTGGATAACTTTGTCAAGGACGGAAATGCGATAAAGTTTCAAGTCCAGGTACACGAGAAAAAGCTTTTCGATGGACTCGTACCACTGGATCATTCGGCTGATGACCAAACCACTGATCAACCCGATCTGGGCGGCGTAGAATACGTGAAGCGCGCTGTACTCCCGGGAGCCGAACACCCACACCGGCGGCAGAAACGCCCGGGTCCAAACGAAGGCGACTACGATCATCACCAGGGTAGTGGCAAGTTTCTCGGCAAACAGCGTTTGATGCGTCTCTTTCGGCAGTACCAGTCTTACTACCGACCCACTGGCCCCCGAAACCAGCACGCCCGACAGGGCGATGGCGAAAGGAAGCAGTACCCCACCCAACCCGTTGAATTGCGTCTGAAAAGCCCCCAGGTTCGTGAAAGTAGCCCCCAGCAGGGCCGTGGCCGCGATGGATCCGCTCAGGGTATCCATGCGGTCGTTGCCAATGAGCAGACTGGTCGCTGGTTGTTGGCCGACATCCGAATAATCCCCGTTAAAAAAGAACAGAAAGAAAAAATGGACAAGGACTTTTCCGAGAATGAACGCGGCCAGCACGTTCAATACCAGGTAAGGCGTCCAACCCAGCGTGGGTTGGTAGTAGAAAAACAGGAAAACCAAGCCGGCCAAACCAATCAGCAAGGACAGGGCATTCAACGGGTTCTTGCCCTCCAGGGCTGCCAGACCTTTTTTCCAAACGTTCGGCCGGGCTACCCCTTCGGCCCGGACCTGGTGCAGGATTCTTCCGGCGACGAAAGCCAGCGTGTGCAACGAAGCACCAACCAGCACCGTAGAACACGTGACCGCGGTAATACCGGGTACCATCCAGCCGTTCAAAACCACCAGGACGAACGCACACAGGAGGCCGAGGGTAAACGGTTTGTAGTGGGTATCGCGCAGGGAGCGGGATGGCCTGAGTCGGGCTGTGTGGTTCGCCTGGAGCAGGCTTTCGGAGTGTACGTAACCACGGACGTGCTCCCATACCAGTCGGGCGGCAGTAGCCACCACGGCGGCAACTCCCCAGAACGACACGTTATTTAACAAATTCTCCACGGCAACAGGGTTGGGTTTAACGAGCAAGCGGACAATTTAGACCAGAGGCCATGTATCAAAAGTAAGGTATTTAAGTTAAGATGCAACTTCTACTTGGGTTTTATACTCCTGACGAACGAAAAGAGTTGCCACCCAACCGTTCTTCTTCAAGGATTTGTATAACTATACCAACAAACGATCCTCCTTATTCCATTTACATCACGTGCAAAATTGAAACCTTTCGGCGTGCTTTTTTAATTCCTAAAGCAGGTTTCCCACCGAACGAAACACGTTTTTTTGGTATTTCTACGTTTAGAACTGGGCTTGTCCGCGCGGGGCACTCCGGTCTTTGTTAACGGAAACAATGAAAAAATACAGTCTGCTCCTGGTGCTTCTTGGGTTGTTGCCGGCACCCACGTCCTACGCTCAGCAAGGCGGCACCCTTTCCGACCAGGATTCCGCCGCCGGCAACAACCCCCGGAACATGCTGTTGCTCAATCAGACTGTGCAGATTGAGGCCACGGAGGCAGTCAACAACATGTACAATTTCAAATTCGACAAGGCGGAACGCGATTTTCGCTGGATCCAGTTCCAGTATCCGGAACACCCCCTCCCTTACTTCCTGTTGGGCCTGAGCGAATGGTGGAAAATTGTGCCCAACATCGAAGATGAACAGTATGACGAACGTTGCATGGCCTACCTGGACACCACCATCGAGAAGGCGGAACGGTTGTACGAGGGCGACGAGGCAAACGTGGAGGCTACGTTTTTCCTGGCCGGGGCGTACGCTTTCAAGGGCCGGTTGTATTCGGAGCGGAGCCAGTGGCGAAAGGCGACCGTGGCGGGAAAAAATGCGCTCAAGTACCTCAAACGGGGATCGGGTTCGGAGCTGAGCCCCGAATTCCTGTTTGGCGATGCGCTCTACAACTACTACGTAGAGTGGGTTCCTGAAAATTATCCGGCGCTCAAACCCATCTTCTGGTTTCTCTCCGATGGTGACAAAGCGCTGGGAATTAAACAGTTACAGACGGTAGCGAACAATGCCTTTTACACCCGCACGGAAGCCCAGTATTTTCTTATGCGCATATACAGCGAAGAAAACCAGGCGGAGCGGGGATATGAACTGGCGAAATACATGGCCGGCACTTTTCCCGACAACGCGTACTTTGAGCGGTACTACGCCCGCACGGCGTATACGCTGGGGCAGATGGTAGAAACCGAAAACGCATCGCTGAGCATCCTGGCTAAGATTGACCGGCGGATGCCGGGGTACGAGGCAACGAGCGGGCGCTACGCCAGTTTCTACCTGGGGTACATCTACCAGAGTTACTACCGCGATCCGGCCCGGGCCAAACCGTACTTCCAACGGGCGGTGACGTTTGCCGAACAGAGCAAATCGTTGGAATCGGGCTATTACTTGCTCTCACTGACGGCACTGGCCCGGATCGCTGACCAGGAAGGTGACCAGGAGCTGGCGAAGAATTATTTTCAGAAGGTGCTCGACAACGCCGAAAAAAAATCCCCTACCCATCAGGAGGCCAAACGGTACTTATCCGACCAGAAGTCCCGGCGAAAGTGAACCCGATTGGTCTACACGGGCACCGGCAGTACTTTACTGTCCTTGAAGGTGGAGAGGATAACCATTGTTTGGGTGCTGGCTACCTCCTCGATTTCGTTCACCCGTTCCAGCATCAACTTTTGGTAGGCGGTGATGTCCTTGGAAATCACCTTCAGCAGAAAATCCCCCGTGCCGGTGATGTGGTGGCACTCAATGATCTCGTCGATCTTGTTGATTTTTTCCACGAACAAATCGGTAAACATCTTCTTGTGGCCAACCAGCGTTACCTGCACGAAAGTGGTGATACCCAGACCAATCTTTTCGGTATCCAGTTGGGCGTGGTAGCTCTTGATGAGGCCGGCGGTTTCCAGTTTCTTTACCCTTTCCAGCGTGGGAGCGGGGGAGAGTCCAATCTCCTTCGATAATTGGGCGTTGGTGATTTTGGCATTACTCTGTAAAATTTCCAGGATTTTACGGTCAATCTGATCTAGTTTGATGATGGAGCTCATAGAGATAAAGCAAAATAAATTTGTGTAAAAGTATTCATTTCATTCAATATTCAAAATTAAAATTTAAGTTTTAACAAAAAATTAAAATAGAATTCTGTGGGTGCGCCTTGGCCGCTCGTCGGTATTCTGAGCCGCAAGCCCGTAGCGAATGGGTTGGTAACGGGCATCCGTACGGGAGATGAACTACTGCCCGTTGGGGAAGCGACAACCCGATCAACCTCCGTGGGCAGCAACGGCGTTAGAAACTGCTGGCCGGACCTGATCATCTTCCACCGCTTCCCACCGCCGTCGCCGTCTTCTCCATCACCTCGTACACCGCCTGCTGAATGGCGGTCCGCGTGTTCAGTTCGCTCAGTTTGGCGTTGTTCCGCGTGGGGTAGACGCGGTTGGAGAGGAAGACGTACACCAGGTTGTGGGCGGGGTCAACCCAGGTAAACGTGCCCGTGAAGCCCGAATGCCAGTAACTCTGCGGAGTGGCACTCCGGGCCGCGTTGCCGGCGTAGGGCA
>JACMKY010000108.1 GCA_014379925.1 Cytophagales bacterium
ACCCGAAACCCGGCAAGTCGAAATGGCATCGGTTAAGAAGAAGCGGGCAGGGTTCTGATTTTCACATTTTTGTAAGACACGGCATCGCCGTGATCCTGCAAAAGAAGGTGTCCCTTGGAAGCCTCGCCGAACCGGCCGTTCTTGTTGTACTGCGGCGTGGCGTACTTGCTACCCGCGACTGCCTGGCGGTATTCTTCGTTCCCTCGTTCGTATTCGACCACTTTCTTCCCGTTCAGCCAATGCTCCACGTGCTTGCCTTGCACCACGATGCGGGCATTGTTCCACTGCCCGATGGGATTCACCTGCTTGTCTTTGGCCGCAATCAGGTCGTAGAGCGAACCAGCCGTGCGGTTGCCGTTCTTACCCAATTTGGCATCGGGATGTCTGGCATCGTCGAGTACCTGAAACTCCAGTCCGAACGCCGAGCCTTCGGGCTTGGGTTGGTGCTCGACCACGAAGTATTTGATGCCACTGTTGGCCCCTTCGGTGAGCTTGAAGTCGGCAGTGAACTCAAAGTTGTCGTACTCGTTCACGGTCACGATGTCGCCGCCGTTGCGCGACTCCCGCCCCCCGGAAGGGAGTACGCTCAGCACGCCATCCTTGGCCACCCAGCCCGAGTCGGGAAAAGTGGTTTTGTAAGCGCCCCGCCAACCCTTGGTCGTTTTGCCGTCGAACAAAAGTTTCCAGCCTTCTTTCCGCTCTTTCTCGGTCAGTACGTTGTCTTTTTGGGAAGCATTGTGCGAAGCATCACTTTTTTTTCCCTGTCCCACCGCTGCGCCAGTGGTCAGGGCAAACAAAACAAGGAGCAGGTGAGCGAAACGAATTTTCCTGGGCATGGCTTGGAAAGAGTTAGGGCTTGAAAATCGGAAACTGGTTTACCAATGACTGACGGCTGATTACTTAGATCTTCATTTTCAGCTTGCCGCGCAGGTAGTCCCGGCTGATGGTGGAAGCTTCCAGGGGCGTCCGGGACGGGTCCGGGACGCTGTCCAACTCGACGATGGCCCAACCGCTGTACTTGATTTTGTCGAGGGCGGTAAAAACGGCGGGTAAGTCCACCCGACCCTGGCCCAGTTCTACGAACTGATAGCGCCGGTTGCTGGTCGCATCGGTCATCGCCCGCACATCTTTGAGGTGCATCACCTGTAAAATGCTGGCGTACTGCCCAATGGCCTTGGCCGGGTTGCCGCCGCCCTGCGTATAGTGGGCCACGTCGAGGAGCAGCTTCACGTAGCGGGTGTCCACGGCAGCCAGGATTTGGTCCACTTCCTCCGGCGTTTCGCCCAACTGCTCCATGTGGTTGTGGTACACCGCCGTGATGCCTTCGTCGGCCGTGCGTTTCCCGATCTCAGTAAGCAGCGTACCGTACTTTTTCAGGTCTTCCGGCGTGGGTTTGCCTTCTTTGGGACGTGAACTGTTGGTGAGCTGCAGGAATTTTCCGCCCACCCCCTTCACCAGCCGGGCGTGGCCCACGTGCTTCTCCAACTGGGCTTTCGCCTCGTCGGTCCCCAGGTTGATGTTGGCGTTGCCGCTGGAGAAGACGGGCATCTGGATGTTGGCCTCGTCCAGCAACGCCTTCAAGGCTTCGGGCTTGGTGCCGTATTCGGCGTAGATGTTCGAACGGAGTTGAATGCCTTTGAAGCCCAGTGAGCCCACTTCCCGGATGGCTTGCGCGTCTTTGCCACCCCAGGCGATGGCGGCGCAACCCAGTTGCATGGCACTGGCGGCGCTTTCACCACCGGTGAAGGCTTCCGCCCACCCGGGTAGGGACGCGGCAACGGTGGTCAGGCCCAGTTGGGCAAGGAATTTTCGACGGGATGGTTCACTGTTCATGGTTGGAGATAGAATTGTTCTCTTCGGTTTAGCATTTCTTGTCAACTAATTCGCAACGAGGTATTTAAGTAGCGAGGGATTTAACCGCGGCGACCAGGCGTCCCCGACTGGGCGCCGGATTGCCGGACCACCCCGACGGACCGCTCCCTCGCTACGGGAACCCTTTTCCGCGCCCACCGTCAATACCCCGGATTCTGCGGGAAGGCGCTCGCTCCCCCCGCGGTCCGGTCGATCTGATCCTGCGGGATGGGCCGCAGCACGTGGAAATCCTTGATGTTCGCGGCCGCGTCGGGATTGTGCAGTTTAACGCGTTCCACCAATACACCCCACCGTTTGAGGTCGAACCAGCGGTGCATCTCGCCGAGCAACTCGCGTTCGCGTTCTTCCATGATGAATTCCATCGTCAACTGGTTGGCGGCGATTTCCATTGCCGTTTCCTTGCCAGGAAAAGCGGCCCGCCGCCGCAGGGTGTTGATGAGGGGCAGCGCCTCCCCGGTCCGACCCAGTTTTACCAAAGCCTCGGCGGCTATCAGGTGGGTTTCGGCCAAGCGGAACATCAGGAAATCGCGGCTTCCCTGTTCATACGTACGGTCGGGGCGGAGCGGGTCGAAAAACTTAGTCAAAGCCGGAAAAAGATTGGCCCTGTACAAACTCGGCACCAATACCTGATACCGCTTCGTCGCCCGTTCGGCCAGAGTCATTTCGTAGCCAGGTAAGTAGATGGCAGTGTCGCCCGACACGAACGTAACGGTTCTTTTAGAGTTGTCAAACACGTTGGTGTACGTACCGGGCCGGTTGGACAAGTAGGTATCCTTGAAAGTCTTCTTGTAGCGCGAATCGTTGACGCGGTCCTTGTAGACCACGTTTAACGTATAATTCGTGGGTAGGAAGCGCTTGAAGGGCCGTCCGTTCAATACGTCCCGCTGCATACCGGCCTGCACGTCATACTCCATCCCAAAGTAAAGGTGGGTCTGGTTGCCGGGCCCGTTGGTGAGCGGATCGGAGGTGTATTGCGTGGCGAAAATCACTTCGTCGTTGATTTCTCCCCCGCCCTGTTCAAACACTTTCGCGAAATCGGGCAGCAGCCGGTAGCTGTAATTTTTGATGACGTTCTGGGCGTGGGTAGCGGCCTTGGCGTAATCGTCGGGCGCTGCCGCTTCGGAAGTGGCCTTGGTCAGGTAGACGCGAGCCAGCAGGTGCTCACAAGCCCCCTTGCCTACCCGGCCGTAGACTTCGGGTGCAGTGGGCAGGTCAGCCAGGGCCGATTCAAGGTCGCTGGTAATGGCAGCATAAATATCCGGTACGGACGCGCGGCTGGCTTCTTTATTGGCCACCGCGTTTTCCTTCAGGGCGAGGTGCACCGGCCCGAACATCTGCACCAGCAGGAAGTAGTGGTGCGCCCGCAAGAATTTCACCTCGGCAACGCGACGTTTCCTGATCGCCTCATCGAGGTCCGGAATCTGACCGGCCCGGTCAACCACGGCGTTGGCCGTGTTGATGGCGATGTAGAACAAGTTCCAGATGTCCCGGGTAGGTGCCAGGCGACCGTCCATCTGGGATGTGTATTGATTGACGAATTTGAAGCTACCGTCGGCGCCCATCGTGTAGGTATCCGTACCGAAAACCGTGAGCGTCATGGCGTTCTCGCGGCCGTAGTAACTCCGCAGCGAGGAGTAGGTGGCTTCCACGGCGTCCTCGAATCCCGCCCGGGTATTCAGGTAGGCATCCGCCACTTGCGAAACGGGCACTTCCTCGAGCAGGTCCTGGCAGGCTTGGCTTCCCAGCAGCAACCCGGCCACCAGGAAGAATCTATAACAATGCAATGGTTTCATGGATAGTTGTTGATAGTTGTTGGTTGGTATTAATCATCAAATCAGCGTAATCGTTCAATCAGCGCAATCAGCGGTCAGAATTTTACGTTGAGGCCGAAGGTCATCTGCCGGACCGAAGGGGTTTGGTTCTCGTTCACGTCGTCGTTGGTTTCCGGATCGATTCCCTTGTACTTGGAGCGGTACTCGGCGAAAATGAACGGCTGCTGGATGCTCACGTAGGCGCGCAGGGAACCCATCTTCATCCGCTGCACCAACCCACTCGGGAAGTTGTAGCCAAAATTGATGTTACGCACCTTTACGAAAGTACCGTCGAAGTAGGCCAGCGTCGACTGGTAGACCGGAAACTCTTGGTTCTGGTTGGGCCGTGGAAACTCGTTGGTCGGGTTGTTGGGCGTCCAGTAGTCGATGTCGAGGTTGTTGTAGCGGCCAGCCAGCGAGTTGTAGGTGCTGTGGAAGCCACTCCGGATCGTGCTGCCGATGCGGGCGTAGACGAAAAACGACAAATCGAAACCCTTAAATTCAAAACGGTTGGTGACGCCTCCGCTCCACTTGGGTACCTGCGAACCAAGGATGACCCGGTCGAAGGCATCAATCCGGCCGTTGCCATCGGTATCCTGCACCTTAATTTCTCCCACATTGCGCTGGAACCGGGTAGCTTCGTCCGACTCGGCGGTTTGCCAGATGCCGATCTTCTGGTAGTCGAAGTAGGCCGTCAGGGGTTGGCCGATGAAGCGGCCGTTGCCCACGTCGTCCACCTTGCCATTGAAGAGTTCGAGGATGGCTTCCCGGTTGCGGGTGAACTGCAGGTCGGTCGTCCACTTGAAGCCACTGCCTGCGTCCACGTTAATCGTGGAAAGCGTCAGTTCAATTCCCCGGTTGCGGGTGCGCCCTACGTTGCGGAGCACCCGGTCGAAACCGCCGGTGAAGGGCAGTTGATCGAACAGCAGCATGTCGCGCGTGTCGGCCTGGTAAACTTCCAGCGAACCCGACACCCGCCCGCCCAACAGGATGAAGTCGAGGCCCGCGTTGGCGGTGGTGGTCGATTCCCACTTCAGGTCGGGGTTAGCTAGCGTACCGGGCCAGAAGCCGTAGGCCGGGGCGGTGCCGAAGGCGTAGCCGGTGCGGCCCAGCAGGCCCTGGGTCTGGTAAGGATTGATGCCCGTGTTGCCGATGGAGCCGTAGCTGACGCGGAGTTTCAACTGGTCGAGCCAGCCGATACCCTTCATGAAATTTTCGTTGCTCAGGTTCCAGCCGGCCGCCACCGACGGGAAGAAGCCGTACTTGTTGTTTTCCCCGAACCGCGAAGAACCGTCGGAACGGGCCGTTAACGTGAGCAAGTACTTCTCTTTGAAATCGTACTGGAGGCGGCCCATGAACGATTGAAGGGTCCACTGGGTGATACCCGTCCCCACCCCGTTGATGATGGATGCCTGACCGAGGTTGTAAAATTCCTGCGTTTCCACCGGCACGCCGTTGACGCTGATGTTGGCGGTCTCGTACGTGTCCCGTTGGATCGAGTGCAAGGCGGTCACCCCGACGTTGTGCGCCTGGTTGAAGACCTTGTTGTAGGTCAGGATGTTTTCAATGGTGTAGTTGAACCGCTGTCCGAATTCGGTCCGTCCCGTGGGATCACCCCCGCGGCGGGCATTCGTCTGGCTTCCCGTGAACCGGCCGAACCGCACGTTGGTCAGGTCGGGTCCGAAGTTCACCCGGTACTTAAGCCCATCCACAATGCTCCATTCCCCGTAGAGGCTGTTGAAGATCCGAATGGTTTTGGTTTCGGCGATGTTGACCCCCGGAATGATCTCGGCGATGGGATTGGTCCGCAAACCGTCGCTGGTGGGCAGAAAGATCAGCTTGCCGTTCTCGTCGTAGGGTTTGCCCAACGGGTTTTCCTGCAGGGCGCCCCCGTAGGGATTGAACCCACCGCCGCTACCGAATAAGTTACCGAGCAACCCATCTTCGCTCTGATAGACCGGACTGTCCGCGCCGTTGTTGAGGCTGTAGACGCCCAGCGTCGAGGTGCCGACTTTGATGCGTTTGGTAATCTGGTGGTCGAGGTTGACGCGGAAGGTGTAGCGGGTGAAATCCTGTTCTTTGATGATGCCCTTGTCCTTGAAGTAGTTGGCTGAAATGGCGAACTGCGTCTTCTCGTCACCCCCCGATACGCCCACCTGGTGGCTCTGGATGAAGCCCGTCCGGAGCAGGTAATCCTGGTAGTCGGTGCTGCGCCCCTGGGCAATGCCGTCCAGTTCAACGGGTTCGAACAGCTTCTGGTCCGCGTCCGGGTCGGCGTCGTTGTAGCGGGGCAGTTTGGTGGTGGCGTCAATGATCGCCCGGCGCGACTCGCGCTTGTACTCGGCGAATTCCGCTCCGTTCATCACGTCAATCTTGCCCAGGGCCTCCGAGATGCCGTAGTAGCCATCGTAACTGACTACGGTCCGGCCGGCCTTGCCGCGTTTGGTGGTGATGATTACCACTCCGTTGGCCCCGCGTGAGCCGTAGATGGCCGTTGCCGAGGCATCCTTGAGCACTTCCATGGAGGCAATGTCGTTGGGGTTGATGTCGTCGATGCCGCCAGATAAGGGAATTCCGTCCACCACGTAGAGCGGATTG
>JACMKY010000109.1 GCA_014379925.1 Cytophagales bacterium
TCTTTTTGGCGGCGTCCGCCGGGCGGCCCCGCTCGTTACTTCTTAGCCGCTGGCTACGCCCCTTAAAAGTGTATCATCCCGCTCAAAAATCCGTCAATTTCGTCCTCGAAAAGTTGACTCAAACCGCTTCCAAGGCCGGAAAACCCAATGCCGGGTAGTGGAACAGCCGCTTCTACGGGCCGCAAGCACATCCGCAGCAACAGCGTCAATTTATCATGCCCGGTAATGAATTGCCAGGAGCGGAACCTGGGTGTGATAGGCCATCAGCTTCGTTTGGCTGTTGTTTAGCTTCCAGAAACTTCGCGGGTGGTGAATCATCACCAAAAGGTCGGCGTTGTGGACGCGGCTAAACTCCACAATCGCTTCCTGCAAGTCTTCGCGGGTATTGGTATAGAAGGCTATTTTCTCGTAAGAGAATTGCTGTTTCCATTTTGTAAAGCCTTCCCAGGCAGTGGCGCGTGCTCCTACCATCTCTCTATCCAGAATATGAAAGAAATGGATTTCTGCTCCGAAGAGCTGAGCCAATTCAAAAACGATGTTCATTTCCGGGCTCGAATTTTCTCCTAGATCGGTCGCAACCACGATGTGTTTCAGCCAATGAAAAGAAGCATTCCGAGGGATGATCAATACCGGGCAAGTGGCTTTCTCTACCATTTGGGCCGATATCGTACCGGCTACGGTTCCTTCCAGACTATGAATACCGTCGGTTCCCATCACAATCAGATCGGCCTGCTCTGCTTCCGCCAGCGATGGAATGCCATCCTGGGTGATCCCATACTTGATCGTACTCTCGTAAAGCACCGCCGTATCCGGATGGGAGGCTCGTACCTCTTTTCTGATCTTCTCCGTTCTTTCCTTCAACGAATTTCCATCGGGTTCATCCATTGCCAGTACGGCCTGGGAGGGTGCACCGGAGGGCACTCTTCGCGGAGTGTTTGTTGGCGGAAGGTTGTGGCAAAGAATCAGCCGTGCCTGGGTACGTTGGGCCAATTGGTCGGCGTAATGAACGGCATTTTCGGCACAAGGAGAAAAATCGGTCGGGCAGACAATCGTTTTCATAGCAGTATTGAGCGAGAGATGGTATCAAGTTCAGCGGGTAAGTCCCACCAGTTCTGTTCAGCGGGCTTTTACCACCATCCGCCGTTGGTTTAGTTCGCCCAGCAGTCCCACGCCGATTTGATCGACGGCGTTGGCCGTGTTCGACAAAATAACCACCCCGGTATTGGTTTCCTTGACAAAACCCAGGTAAGCGCAAAAACCACCCGTCTGTCCCTGGCGCCAGATTACTTTGGTACCCGCTTCCCCCAGCGGGGTCAGCAACCAGCCCAATCCGACTTCACCGTTCGGGCGTCCTTTCTGATGAACCGGGTAGCGGGGATTGTGGGCAAAGGACACCTTAAAGTACCAATCATCGTGAATAAGCCCCAGTTGAGCGGCGGTGAACCGGAGCAAATCTTTCGCCGTCGAACGCAGACCTGCCGCCGGAGCCAGGGCATCGGATGGCCCGGGCGGCGTGGGCTGGCCTTTCCGCGAGTGACCAGCCAGCAGACGTTGTTGTTGGTTTGCATTCAGCGTGAGCCGGGTATCGGGTAGCCCGATGGGGCCGCAAATCCGGTCGATGAGCAAGGCTTCAAAGGGCTGGCCGGTCTTCAGGGAAAGGGCCAGGCCCAGTAGTGCCGTGTTCAAAGGAGAATACCGGTAAATAAAAGAGGAGGGTTTATTAAATTCATAGCCATTCATGAATCGGTACAGATCAGCTTCGGTATAGGGGGCAACGGCGTTTTTTTGACGTTGGAAATGCCGGCGCTTCAAGCCCGGCAGCCCGGTCGTATGGGTAGCCAGATCACACAACAGGATCGGGGCGGTTTGGTCCAGGTTAGCCGGTATGCATTGGTAGCGGGTGGTTCTTAACAAAGGATCGTCGGTTTCCCCATCCGATTGGAGCACCAATTGTTCCGGTTCACAGGCAATCCTGGCGTAGGCCGGCACCCGCACGTTGGGCGGAAAGAGCTTGGCCAGTGAGTCATCGGTGTGGAGTTGCCCCTCCATCACCAGGTCGGCCAGTAGCGTGGTGGTAAACACCTCGGTGAGCTGGCCAATCTCGAACAAACTAACCGAATCCGGCAACGGGTGACCTCCTTGGGTGGTTTCCCCGTAGGAGAAAAACTGTTGCCTGCCGTCCTCAACAATGCCTACCAGGAGTCCCCGGTGGTGGGGGGAAGCCACGTAGGATTGGACGGCCCGATTGACCAGGGTTTCCACTTCCCCCTGGGCGAATGAACCCCAAGGAGTCAGCAAGAGCAGAAAAGCGGAAAAGAGTTTCACGGGCGAAAGATGATTGGTTAAACAAGTTCGAAGGGATTAGCAACCAACAACGGATGAATCAGACGCTGGTTAAAACGGTGGTTAGCGGGCGGTGTACCCGCCATCAATGACCAACTCGCTGCCGGTTACGAACTTTGATTCCTCGGAAGCCAGGTACAGGATGCCGTAAGCGATGTCGTCGGGTTCGCCAAGGTGGCCCAAGGGGTGCAGACTAGCGAGCGCTTGCCGTCCTTCCGCTACGTCCGTTCCTTTTTCCTTCAGCAACTGTTCCACCAGCGGCGTCCAGATGAAAGCCGGGTGAACGGAGTTGACCCGAATCTTGTCCCTGGCGTAAAACAGGGCATCGGTTTTGGTCATCAACCGCACCGCACCTTTGGAAGCGTGGTAAGCCGGAATATCGGCCGCACTCACCAATCCGTAGATGGAAGAAAGGTTAATGATGCTCCCCTGGCCCGCCCTCAGCATGTAGGGAATGGCGTGTTTGGTGCAGTAGAACACCCCGTTCACGTTGACATTCATCACGCGATTCCATTCCTCCTTGCTCAACAGGTGCGTGGGTTTGTCGGCTCCGGCAATACCGGCGTTGTTGACCACCACGTCAAGACTGCCGAATGCTTCCGCGATATCGGCGAACGTGCGTTGTACTTCCGCTTCGTCGGAGGTATCCAGGTGCCAGAAACGGGCTTCTCCGGGCTGGGCTTCAATTTCGGTCACCACGGCCTGGCCTTCCCGGTCGAGGATGTCGGTGACGGCTACTTTGGCCCCCTCCCTGGCCAATAAGAGGCAGGTGGCTTTGCCGATGCCCAGCGCGCCACCCGTGACGACCACCACTTTGTTTTGAACGCGATTCATGGTAAA
>JACMKY010000110.1 GCA_014379925.1 Cytophagales bacterium
GCTCGCCCCTGTTCCATACCAATGCGCACATCCTGCGGGGCCGGGACGCCGGCCGGTTGCCGGATCGAAAAGTGTTGCGCGTGTACCGGGACCGGCAAGGAACCGTTTGGGTGGCCCTGGACGAACTGGGGCTGCTGCGGCTGGACGATAAACGCGCGTTTCGTTTCACCCACTGGCTCAACATTCCCGATGATCCGCATTCACTGCCCGATAATCTGGTATTCGACCTGACGGAAGACCACCGGGGTACGCTGTGGCTGGCCACGGGTGGGCGAGGCATTGCCCGGGTGCGTCGGGTGAGCGGGAAGGTGGCCTTCGATGCCTTCGGCACCTTTCCGGCGGGGCCGGCCCCGCGCATTTTTCAACTCCGGGAAGACCCTGGCCACCTGATTTGGTTGACAACCGGCGACGGCGTATACGTGTTTAATCCGGCTGAAGAGCAGATAATCAAGGTGCAGCCTTCCGACGGCGTGATGTGGGTGCGGTACAATACCTTGCTCGATCACAGCTTTGATGGCTCGCCCCTGTTCCACACCGATACGCACATCCTGCGGGGCCGGGACGCCGGTCGGTTGTACGCGCCACCGCCCGACCTCCCCCTGCAACTAACCGAGTTCAGGGTGTTCAATCAACCGCGCAATGACCTGCTGAAGAATGGCTCCCGGGGAGTGGAGTTAGCCCATTGGCAAAACCAGTTCGGCATTGGGTTTGCCGCCCCGTTTTTTCAACATCCCGAGCGCATTCGATACCGTTACCAACTGGAAGGCTTCGACCGCGACTGGGTGGATGCCGACCAACAACGGACCGCCCACTACACCAACCTGTCGAGTGGTCGGTACACCTTTGTGGTGCAAACGGGCTGGGAAGGCGCCAAACGCTACGCCCGGACCGTCCGGCTACCAATTGACATTGTGCCGGCCTTTTGGGAGACGGGATGGTTTCGGACCTTGTCGGGGATGGGTATGCTGTTGCTGTTGTACGGCGTCTACACGCACTGGGTCCGCGAGATCCGTCTGAAGGCCGCATTGGCGCAGACAACGGCCGAAAACCGCCGACACGAAGCCGAATTGCGGGAGCGGGAAGCTTTGTTTCAGCGTCAACTGGCCGAAACCGAAATGACCGGATTGCGGGCCCAAATGAATCCCCACTTTATCTTCAACTGCCTCAATTCCATTAAACTGTACGCTTCCGACAACGATGCGGCCAAAGCCTCGGAATTCCTCACCAAGTTCAGCCGGTTGATCCGGCTGGTTTTGGAAAATTCCCGCCGCGAAAAGGTCACGCTGGCCAACGAGTTGGAAGCGCTGAAATTGTACCTGGATATGGAGGTCATGCGCTTCAAGGACAAACTGCACTACCACATTGGCGTTGACCTGGCGATCGAGCAGGATTTTGTGGAGATCCCCCCCTTGCTGCTGCAACCCTACGTGGAAAACGCCATCTGGCACGGCCTGATGCACAAGCCCGCCGGCGGTAACGTGCGGATTCGCCTGGGACAGCCCGATGAAAACCACCTGCAAATAGCGATTACCGATGATGGCATTGGCCGGGCCAAGGCGGCGGAACTCAAGAGCAAGTCGGCTACCCTGCACAAATCCTTCGGGATGAAGGTAACCACCGAACGAATTCTGCTGATCAATCAGCTGTACGATTCCCGTACGGAAGTGAAGGTACACGATTTGATCGATTCCCGGGGAGAAGCCTGCGGCACGGAAGTGGTTATCACCATTCCCCTTTGAAGCAGTCGTAAATCAAAAGTCGTAGCTCATAAGCTGTGCAGCTTTTTGATAGTCAACTAATCAAGAACCAGCAAAAATTGTTGATTTTTAGAATTACGTGCTTATGATCAAGGTCATTCTCATTGATGACGAACCCGATTGCGTCCGGCTGCTGAACCTGCAACTCACCGATCATTGCCCCCAGGTGCAGATCGTGGCGCAGTGCACCAGCAGCGAGGAGGGGTTGGATTTGATCCGTTCCTTGCGGCCCGATGTGGTGTTTCTCGACATTGAAATGCCCCGGTTGAATGGATTTCAGCTATTGGCGCGGGTAGAAGAAATCAACTTCAGCGTTATATTCGTGACGGCTTACAACGAGTTTGCCCTCAAGGCATTCCGTTTCAGTGCCCTGGACTATTTGCTCAAACCCATCGATACCCCGGATTTGCTGGCCGCCGTGGCCAAAGCCGAGCAACGACAACGCGTGGATCAGCGACAACTCGATCTGCTCCGGCTGCAGCATCAGTCCGGGCAGTATCCCCAGAAACTGGCGGTTCATCACCAGGGCGGCGTGGTCTTCCTGGAACTGAAACACGTCGTCTACTGCGAATCGGACAGCAACTACACGAAGGTGGTTTTGGCGGACGGCAAGCAGTATTTGCTGACCAAGACTTTACGGGAGGTACAGGAGTTTCTCGAGGAACGCAACTTTCTGCGGGTTCACCGGCAGTACTTGATTAACCTGGACCACATCAAAATGTTCGTGAAAGGGGAAGGTCACTACCTGGTGATGTCCAATGAGGCCAACATTCCCGTGTCCAAGAATCAGAAGAACCGGTTGTTGCAGCGGTTTGGCTGGTTGTAGATGTGTACCTGATTTTCCCCGGACTCACTCCCGGCGTTAACCGTTAAAAACCCCGGTACTGTCCATCATGTTCATCGAAACCAACGCCTCTTCCAGCGAACAGGGATTGGGACCTTCCCCCTTGAAAAACTTTACTACTTCCGCAATCATGGGGTGCTGAATGTTTTCCGGGTAAGTAAACGCAAGCCGTTGGGTTCCGGAATCGGTGTCAATGATCAGATCAGATTTTTTAAAGAAAGAAAAACGAAGCGTTCCTCTTGCACCGATGATTTCACACTGCTCTTCGGCGGCGCTGGCACCCACGTTGAAGGCCCATACACCGCTTAGGCAAACCGAATGCGCAAAGACGGCTTCCACAGTGGTCATATCGGGCGCTTGATAAAGTCCGCTTTGGTTGAGGGCACGACCCCGCACCTCCCGGGGCGCACCAAATATCCAATAAAGAATATCCAACTGGTGGGGAGCCAGGTCATGGAAGAGGCCGCCACCCGATAAGGTGGGATTGATCCGCCAGTTGTCCTCCACTTGCGCCGTGTTTGAACCAGCGGCTGACTGCAGGGTGGTCATCCGGATCAGGCGGATCGGGCCGATCACGCCCTCCAGGAGCAGCGCCTTCGCCTTCTTGAAGAGGGACAAACCCCTTCGGTAATGGGCCACCGTGACCCGGGTTTGGCTTTGCTGCCGGGCCTCTATCAAACGCTGGCAAGCGGCGCTGTTGGTGCTAACCGGCTTCTCGATGTAGACGGGCTTGCCTGCCTGCATGGCCATCAGGGCGTAAGCTTCGTGAAAGGCCGGAGGGGTAGCAATGTAAATGGCATTCACTTCTTCGTCATCAATCAATTGATGGGCCTGATCGTAGTATCTGGCTACCCCGTGCCTGGCAGCGTAGTCTTTGGCCTTGGTCGCGTCCCTTCTCATCACGGCCACCAATTTTGACCCCTCAATCTTGCTGAAGGCGGGGCCGCTTTTTACTTCGCATACATCGCCGCAGCCAATAATTCCCCAATTAACGGTCCCCCTAATGGTCTCCATTCGCCAGGTGTATTTTCAAAAACAAGTGTATTTTCAAAAA